>VSNB01000058.1 GCA_009774055.1 Clostridiales bacterium | reverse complement strand
CGCTCAATCAGCTCCTGCAGGCAGTCGATCCCGATCCCCTGATAGACGGACGTATCGTCCCCCTCGTCAAAGGGCAGGGCGCTCTGCCGGAAATAGTCCTCCGACTGCTGGTAGAAAAACTCCACAATGCCGTCAAAAATCGCCTGTTTGCTCTTAAAATGGTTATAAATAGAGCTCTCCCGGATACCTACCGCCCTGGCGATGTCACGGACCGACACTCCGTCATACCCCCGCTGGGAGAACAGTTCCAGCGCCGTGCACAGGATTTTTTCCTTCGTCGTCATAGCGCCTCCTAACGAACGGTTGTTAGTATGGAGACAGTATACTAACAGCCGTTCGTTTTGTCAAGAGAATTTTTTTGAAAACCCTCTTGACTTTTTCGCCCATTTGTTCTATATTATTGACAGAACGAATGTTTTGATCGAAGGGAGCGGATGCATGTGGATGTCATGGAGAAATTGACCATTCTGACCGATGCCGCCAAGTATGACGCCGCCTGCACCTCCAGCGGGGCGCAGCGGGGACACAAGGCGGGACATATCGGCAACACCTCCTCCTCCACGGCGGGATGCTGCCATACCTTCTCCGGAGACGGACGGTGCGTTACACTATTGAAGGTGCTGATGACCAATTGCTGTGTATTTGACTGCAAATACTGTGTCAACAGGTGCTCCAACGATACCCGGCGGGCGGTGTTCTCCCCGGAGGAGCTGGCGGAGCTGACCATCCAGTTTTACCGGCGGAACTATATCGAGGGGCTGTTCCTCTCCTCCGGCGTGCTGGTCAGTCCGGATTATACCACCGAACGGATGATCCGCTGCCTGGACTTATTGCGCAATCACTACCGATTTAACGGCTATATCCACGCCAAAGCCATCCCCGGCACTTCGCCGGAGCTGGTGACCCGGCTAGGGCTGCTGGCGGACCGGCTGAGCGTGAACATCGAGCTGCCCTCGGAGCAGGGACTGACCACCTTGGCCCCGAACAAGACCCGAAAGTCTATTTTCAGGCCCATGGGGCTGATCCAAAGCGCCCTGCGGGAAAACAAGGAGGAGCTGGTGAAGTACCGGCACACGCCCCGCTTCGCCCCCGCCGGGCAGAGTACCCAGATGATCATCGGGGCCACGCCGGACTCGGACCGGCACATCCTGTCCCTGACCCAGTCGCTGTATGACAAATACAGCCTCAAGCGTGTGTTCTACTCCGCCTATGTCCCGGTGGTGGAAAACACGCTGCTGCCCGCCCTGGACACCAAGCCTCCCCTTCTGCGGGAGCACCGGCTGTACCAGGCGGACTGGCTGCTGCGCTTCTACGGCTTCCGGGCGGAGGAGCTGCTGGACGAGGATGACCCCAATTTCAATCCCCTGGTGGACCCGAAGTGCAGTTGGGCGTTGAAACACCCGGAATTTTTCCCGGTGGAGGTGAACACTGCCAGCCGGGAAGAGCTGCTGCGGGTGCCTGGCGTCGGAATGATATCGGCGCGGCGGATTCTCTATGCCCGGCGGGCCCGGCGGTTGGAGCACGAGGATCTGCGGAAAATGGGCATCGTGATGAAACGTGCCCAGTACTTCATCACCTGCAAGGGAAAAATTCTGGATGGACTGAAGCTGCAGCAGGACAGCATCCTGCGGAACCTGATCGCCGCCGAGCGGGCGGCGCTGCCCGGCGCGGAGCTGGAGCAGATGAGCCTGTTTCAACAGGCGGGATAACGGATCGAAAAGAGAAAGGAAGGAATTTACAATGATGATCAAAATGCCAGCCCACTATGGAGACGACACCTGCTCCTCCTGCGTCGTAGCGGGAGACTATATCTTTCTGGCCCACCACGGCGGCGGCCAGGACGTGGAGGATATCGTCCACCAGACGAGGGCTACGCTGGAGGGCATGGCCCGCACCCTGTCATCGGTGGGCGCATCGCTGGATGATCTCGTCCAGCTGAATTTCTACATCAAAAACACCAGCGACTTCCGGAAAGGGGCCGACGTGTTCCGGGAGTATTTCAAGCGCGGCGCTCCGGCAAGAATGTCGGTGGTAACCGAATTTGTCGGCCCAACCTGCCTGTGCCAGATGGATGGGATTGCGTACAAACCGGAACGGCATGCGGAAGCAAAAAGCGATGAAAGAGATTGAGGTTACGATTTTTGCCTTTTGGCAGGCTGTGGCGGATCAGGAGGAAGCGGCGCTGGCCCAGTTTTTCACCCCTGACGCGGAGATTTTCTGGCCAAACACCGGTGAGCGATTTGATTTGAACGGTTATCTGCGGGCAAACTGCGACTACCCCGGCCAGTGGACGGGAAAGGTGGAAAAGATTGCATTGGATGGCAGTTACTCCATATCAAGAGTCTGGTCACGGGAGGGCGCAGCCGCCCGGGCGGTGACGTTTTACCAGTGGCGAAACGGAAAAATCGCTCAAATGACCGAATATTGGGGCGACATCGGCCCCGCGCCGGATTGGCGCGCGGGCCTGGGAAGCGTTTAAATCAGCCGCCGCAGGCAGAGGACGCGGGAGAAGAGCTTGTGACTATGGAAATTATTTACCGCTATGACGGAACCTTCGAGGGGTTCCTCAGCTGTGTTTTTGACAGCTACGTAAACCGGGAATACCCCGCCCAGTTTCAGGACGAGGCCCATATTGAACACTCCTTCTTCCCCGCCCGCTGGGTGGGGACGGACCTCGCCCATGCGCAAAGGGTGCTGGCAAGCCTGGGAAAGATTGACCCCTTCGCCAGGGAACTGGTGGTCAAGGGATTCCTGACCTGCACGCCGGAGAGGGAAAAAATCATCTATCGGTTTATCCGGTCCCTCTATGTGATCGGAAAGCCTCTTCTGCGGCGGCTCAGCGACGAGGCGGTGCTGCCGCTGATGAAGGCGGTGCGCCATCTGGACGGAGAGGTCCATCTGCTCAAGGGGTTCGTACGCTTTTCGGACTTCGAGGGAACTCTGGCAGGCGAGATCAAACCCAAAAACCGGGTCCTGCCCCTGCTGCGGCCCCATTTCTGCGACAGGATGTACAATGAGGTTTTCCTGCTCTACGACCGGACCCACCGGGAGGCGCTGGCCCACCGTCCGGGCCAGTGGGCGATTCTGCCCCTGGACGAGTTCAAAATGGCCGCTCCATCGGCCCAGGAGGCCCAATACCGACGGCTGTGGAAGCGGTTCTACGATACCATCGAGATCAAGGAACGCCATAACCCCCGTCTGCGAATGACCAACATGCCCAAGCGGTACTGGGAGACGATGACGGAATTCCAGGACGAGGCGTATTTCCTTGCAGGTTCCGACTCACTGCCGGAGGGACATGCAAGCGGCCTGCCGGAGGGGCGGAGAAGCCTTCCGTAAATCGCACAACCAGCCAGCCCCTCCCACTCCCCTTTCGATTGACGCTGTATAACAGAACTACAGAAACTTCCCGGCATCGGTTGACAAATTTTCTCTCTGCTGCTATAATATGTTCAGAAAGGCAGGTGAATGGTATGAAAATGATAATCCGTCTCGGGAACTTTTACCATTCGCTGTCCGCCGCCTGACACGGCCGCTCCGGAAAGCGCAATGGAAAATTTCAGCGTTCCCGAATTCGGGAACGCTCTTGTTTTGCCGTGAGAAGGAGTTTTTTATGTCTGTTCATCCCATTCTGCTTTCCGATTTCACCGATTCCCGCTTCCGCGCCGCTTTCCAGGTGTATTTTGCCGAGCTGGGCATTCATGTCAACGATTGGGACGGCGTGTTCCACGAAATGAACGAGGAGGGAAACAATCTGGCGTACCTCCTGCCGGGGGACAACGGAGAGGTTGCCGGCTTTCTCCAATTCCAGATCACCGAATTCTCCAACTGGTTTTTCACGGAGCCTTTCGGCTTCATCCGGGAATTCTGGATTGCTCCCGCCTACAGGAAGCGGGGATACGGCGGGGAGCTTCTGCGCCTAGCAGAGGCGTATTTCGCGGAGCACGGCGCGTACCGCGCCCTTCTGACCGCTGATACCGCCATCGAATTTTATCTGTCCCGAGGCTACCGGAAAGCCTTGGGCGCCGCTGCGAAAAACAAGATGGAGGTCTTAGCCAAGCCGCTGTATTGAAAGGAGGCTTTCCATGGAAGCTCTGAAAACGCTGTTCCTGCTGGCTGTTGTCATGGTCCCGTCTTTCTTCGCCCTGCACCGCCTTGGGTTTTTGGTTGTCAAAAGCGGCTCGTTTTGGGGCGGCGCTATGGGAACGCCAACCAGATTTTGGGGAAATTACCGGCACTTGTGCGGTTCTGTCTCCAAACGCTTCCGCATCTCCCCAAAGCACAGCGTCCTCTCCCTCCAGCTGGAGGCTGATTCCGGCAATGCCAACATAGAAATCCTACTCCCGGGCTCTGCCGCCCTGTACAGCTGGCATTTCTGCACCTCCCTGTCGGAGCAGGTGGACTGCCGGGAGATTGGAAACTGCACGGTACGCGTCACATCCGAAAATTTCGCGGGAAAATTCCAGGTTTCCCTGGAATAACCGCAAGGAGGATCTTATGGTAAACATCGACCCCGCCCTCTGCACTGGCTGCGGCCTGTGCGCCCGCAACTGCGCCGTCCACGCCATCGTCCGAAATGAGGACGGCGCCTACCGCTGCAACAAGACCTGGTGCTTCGCCTGCGGCCAGTGCGCCGCCATCTGCCCCACCGGAGCCCCGTCCATGCCGGAGCTGGAGGCCCCCATCCCCTACGATCCCGCGACCTTCGATCTGCAGCCGGAGACGCTGCTCAACGCCATGCGCTTCCGCCGCAGCATCCGGCAGTTTACCGGCGAAAAGGTTTCCCGCCGGGAGCTGGAGCTGCTGCTGGACGCCGGCCGCTGCGCCCCCACCAGCTCCAACAGCCAGAGCGTGGGCTTCACGGTGCTGGACGAGGAATTTGAGGCCATGCGCCCCAAGATCTGGAAAGCTTTCGCCCGCCACGCCCAGGAGCAGGGCCGCAAGCTCCTCTACCGCCGCTACGAGAACTACCTGGCCCACCCGGACCGTCCGGACACCCTTTTCTATGGGGGAACCCAGATGATTGTTGTCACCTCCGAACGCCCTGTGGACGGCGGACTGGCCCTGGCCAATATGGAGCTGATGGCCCACGCCCTGGGCCTGGGCGCACTGTACTGCGGCTTTGCCGCCCGCGCCATCGACAGCGATCCAGAGCTGCGGGAATACTTCGGCATTACGGAGAGCCGGAAGCTGGACAGCTGCCTCATCGTAGGCCGCACGGACCTCCGCTTCCACCGCACCGCCCCCAGGAATCCGGCGCGGGTGGAGTGGCGGTAATGCAAAAGGAGGAATCATATTGGGAGCATATCTCCATCCGGCGCGTTTCCGCCGGAGACGAGGATTTTCTGTTTCAGCTGATGAACGACCCGGCCATTCTGGCCTCTCTCCACGAGGTTCCCACCCAAAAGCGGGATTGGGCGGAAGCGATCTCCGCCTGGCAGGAGGACGCGGACGAGGCGGGTTACCTGGTTCTGCGGGATAACGTTCCTATCGGCTGGTTCGCGGTAAACGGCCTGCTGGCTGGAGACGGGACGGCGTTTCTGAAAATGGCAGTCCTGCTGCCCGCCTGGCAGAACCGGGGCATCGGCCGCTCCGTGCTGGGATATATTCTGGACGAGCTGCGAAAACAAGGCGTAAAAGAGGCCGCGCTGTACACGGACCAGGACAACATCCGCGCCCAGTCGTGCTATACCCACTGCGGTTTCCGGATAGCCGAGACACTCACCGAGCGCATGTCCGATGAGGCCGTGGTCCCGCGGTATAAAATGGTGTGCAGCCTGTAATCTATCCGAGGCCCGTTTCCGCTTACATGAATAAGACCGCCCCGCCGGCTGAGCCGGCGGGGCGGTCGCTGTCTATGGCCTATGGACGCCGAGGCTTACTCCTCGTCATCATCTTCTTCCTCGTCGTCGTCCTCATCCTCTTCGGCGCAGGCACCGCAGCATCCGCCGCAGCCGCTCAGGTCCTTCAGATCAAACTCCAGCTCCTCGCCGCAGTTGGGGCACAGGACGCTGCCGTCGGCCAGAATGTCCTCGTCGAAGAAAATTTCCTCATCACAGTTGGGACAGGTGGTCTGATAGACCTCTCCATCCTCATCGTCCTCGTCCTCTTCCTCATCGTCCTCCAGATCGAACAGATACGTCTCCACGTCCGCCAGATCTTCACTAACGGCGTCCAGACCTTCCTCCAGATCTCCCTGCTCGTCCCGGATGTCCTGCAGCTCCAGGGCGATGTCATCGAGGATGTCCATCATCACCTTGAGGAGCTTGCCCTCCTTGGACTTGACGTCCAGGCCGATGCCCTCCGCCAAACCCTTCATATACGCGACCTTTTCCAGAATCTCCATAGCAATTCTCCTTTCAAAAAGTCATGTTGTCAGGTTCTCCTCTTACAAACACACGGCCCCCCGGCCGATGGAACACAAATAAAACCGGAATCACTCCTTGCAGCGGGACAGATACTCGCCGGTCCGGGTGTCGATGGTGATCTTGTCGCCCACGTCGATGAACAGGGGCACCTTGATCTCCGCGCCAGTCTCCAGCACGGCGGGCTTGGTCACGTTGGTGGCGGTGTTGCCGGCGAAGCCGGGCTCGGTATCGGTGACCACCAGGTCCATGAAGTTGGGGCACTCCAGGCCGAACACGTTGCCCTTATAGGAGAGCACCTTGCACATGGTGTTTTCCTTCACAAAGCGGAAGGCGTCGCCCAGCAGATCCCGGGCCAGGGGCACCATGTCGTAGGTTTCCTGATCCATGAAGTAGTACAGGTCGCCGTCGTTATAGCTGTACTCCATATCCTTACGCTCGACAAAGGCTTCCTCAAACTTGGCGGTGGGGTTGAAGCTGGTTTCGGTAACAGCGCCGGTAACCACATTCTTCATCTTGGTGCGCACAAAGGCCGCGCCCTTGCCGGGCTTGACGTGCTGGAACTCGACGACCTGCATCACCTTTCCGTCCATCTCGAAAGTCTTGCCATTGCGGAACTCGCCGGCAGTAATAGTTGCCATATTTTATATCCTCCTGAATTGGAATGTTTTTCTTGGGACTTATTTCCTACCGGACATTTTACCGTATCCGCGCTATAATTGCAAGCTTTTTGCAGAAAAAATGGGGCAGAAATTTTTATTTGTCCGAAATGCCGGGAAACGCCGGTCAAACCCGCCAGCTCACTGCACCTATTCTTCCGCAAAATTCTCCAAACTATTCGCCCCGCGCTCCCGCCGCTCCTCCGCCAAAACCTTCGCCGACACCTCCGGCGAAGCGTGCGCGGGCCAGGTGAGAAACCAGGTCACCTCCGGATCAGACGCCCGGCCGCGGTACATGGCCTCCGCATCCGCCAGCGCAAAGGACCGGAGGAGCAGGCGTTCCGTCTTCAATATTTTCGTTTTACGTGCTCCCTAAAAGCGAAACAACGTTTCGCGCAAAAAGTTCTTTTTGATACTTTTTCTTTCAAGAAAAAGTATGTATGCCTACTTCCCCAGCGCCGCCCGGATGGCCTCGCCGATGTTGGCGGCCTCAATGATCCGCAGCCCCTCCTGGGGCGCGGAACTCTTCCCCCGCCGCAAGGGCACGATGCAGGTCTTGAACCCTAACCGGCATACCTCGCTGAGCCGCTGGTCCAGATTATTCACCGCCCGCAGCTCCCCGGTGAGCCCCACTTCCCCAATCGCCGCCAAGTCGGCGGCAATCGGCTTGTCCAGATAGCTGGAAGCCAACGCCAGCACCGCCGCCAGGTCGGCGGCGGGCTCATCCAGCGTCAGCCCGCCGATAATATTCATGTACGCGTCGCAGGCGGACACCTTCAGTCCGCCCCGCTTCTCCAGCACCGCCAGCAGCATAGCCGCCCGGCCGAAATCAAAGCCGTTGCTGGACCGCCGGGCGTTGCCGTAGGACGCCGGAGCCAGCAGAGCCTGGATCTCCGCCAGCACCGGACGCACCCCCTCCATCACGCAGGTGACGCAGGTCCCCGGAGCCCCGTCGGGACGTCCGGAGAGGAGCATCTGGGAGGGATTCTCCACCTCCTCCAGACCGGCGTCCAGCATCTCAAACACGCCAATCTCATTGGTGGCCCCAAAGCGGTTCTTCGCTGCCTGGAGGATCCGGCAGGTGCTGTGCTGCTCTCCTTCGAAATAGAGCACACAGTCCACCATGTGCTCCAATACCTTGGGTCCCGCGATGGACCCCTCCTTGTTCACATGGCCGATGACGAACACCGTCACGTTTTTTCCCTTGGCCAGCTGCATGAGGGCCATGGTGCAGTCCTTCACCTGCCCCACACTGCCCGGCGGGCTGTCCAGCGCGCCATTGTACAAGGTCTGGATAGAGTCCACAATGAGGATGTCCGGCTCCTCGCCGGCCACGGACTGGAGTACGTCCTCCAACGCCGTCTCCGACAGCACCAGCAGATTGCCGCCGCCAACCCCCAGCCGCTGGGCCCGGAGCTTCAATTGCCGCACTGACTCCTCCCCGGAGACGTACAGCACCCGGTTTCCCTTGCACAGGCTGCCGCAGATCTGGAGCATAAGGGTGGATTTTCCCACCCCCGGCGCGCCGCCCACCAGGACCAGCGATCCCTTCACCGCGCCGCCGCCCAGCACCCGGTCCAGCTCTCCCATGCCGGTGAAAAACCGGATTTCCTCCGTTGTATCAACATCCGTCAGGGAGATTGCCTTTACAGAATGAAACGCACTTCTGCCGGAGGATGAACGGCCTGACTTCGCCTTGGGTGCCGCCTCCTGTTCCACCACCGTGTTCCATGCCCCGCAGGCGGGGCACTTCCCCGCCCACTTGGGTGTCTCGTTGCCGCACTCCGTACAATAGAATACGCTCCGCGCTTTTGCCATGGCTCTTATCCTCCGGTATCTGCCGCATTCTCTATCCTCTATGAAGCAGGATTTCACTTACTGCTTATATTATACAACAAACGTTTCCATTTGGCTAGTACTTTTTACTGCAGATGCTCCAAAACCGAGGCCAGGATGGTCAGCGCCAGCCGGTTCTGATGGGCCTGGGTATTCAGCAGCGCCGTCTCGTCCCCGTTGGACAGGAACCCGCATTCCACCAGGATAGCGGGAATCTTGGCATTTTTCAGCAGATACACCCCGCCGCCAGCCGCCTTGACCTCCTTGTTCCGGTCGTTGATCACTGTGTTCAGCGCGGACTGGACCGTCTCCGCCAATTCCCGGCTGTCCTCCACCTCGCTGTAAAATACCTGGGCTCCGTGGACGGCGGGCACTTGTGGCAGGCTGTTCTGGTGCAGGCTTACCAGCACGCCGCCAGAGATACCGTTGATCTGTTCCACCCGGTTTTTCAAGTCGGAATTTTTCCTCTGTCGGACAGCGGCGTTGGCATCGCTCTCGGTGGAGACATCCTCCCGCCGGGTCATGTCGGTTTCCACCCCCAGCAGCCGGGCCATTTCCTCCATCTGCAAGCCAACCGCCAGGTTAATCTTGGACTCCGTAGTCCCATCTGACGCCACCGCGCCGGGATCAAAGCCCCCATGGCCCGGATCAATAATCAGGATGAATTCCCCGTTCTGCTTCAGTTCCAGGTTTTTTGACGCATTGACGGCGTTCCCCTGCCACAGTATGGCAGCAAAAATGGCGAAGAGAGCTAAAATTGTTGCAACATACAGCGCCGTCCATTTTTTGAACGTAATAAACATTCGATCACCCCCCTCCTACTGTATTCCTTCGGGAGGGAAACTATGCCGCCGGCGCACCTTCTCTCTCCGCCGGCATAGGATGGCCTGAGGGCGTCAGCGCGCTCTCCACTATACCTAAAGGAGGAATCTTCCCTTGGAGAATCCTAATCCCAACACCTGCGGCGTTATGGAAGGCAGCCTGCCCGGTAAGTGCGCCGGTATGGCTTTTCCATATATTCCCATGCAGGGCAGCAGCGCCGAGCGGTATGACCAGAGTCAGGCTCTGGCCGCCGGCACCCTGTTCCCTGGTCTGAATCTGCCGTTTTTCAAGGCAGTCAAGAGCAAGATGAACTGCCCCAATAACGCGCTCTGCGAACTGATGGCTCTGGGCTTTACCATCAACGAGCTGGGCCTGTATCTGGACACCCACCAGAACGACAAGGATGCTCTGGCCCTGTACGCAGATTATGTCAATCTGGCCAAGGAGGGCCGCAAGCGGTACGAGGCCGCCTACGGTCCCCTGCAGCAGACGGACGTAACAGCGTCCGGCTACACCTGGGTAAACGATCCCTGGCCCTGGGATGTTATGGAAGGAGGTAAGCAGTAATGTTTGTATATGAGAAACGTCTGCAGTACCCCATCAAGATCAAAAATCCCAATCCCAAGCTGGCGGCGTTGATTATCAGTCAGTATGGAGGGCCTTACTTCATTAGACTACGAAAAAGCCGGAGCAAGTCGCTCCGGCTTAGACTTGTTTATTCAGAAAATACTTTGCTCAACTCCACGAAACAACCACTGAGTACATTGACCTTTGCTACGTCTTCTCGTCCATAGTCTTCATGGATTTTGAGGGAGCCGCCGCCGTCCTGTAAAAACACCTGCACGGCCTTATTTTCCGGGTCTACAATCCAATATTCCCGGACCCCGGCCCGCTGATACAAGCCTATCTTGATAAGCCGATCATGCCGACGGGTAGAAGGTGAGAGAATTTCAATCACCAAATCAGGGGCGCCCTTGCACCCATGTTTGTCTAGCTTGTTGCTATCGCATACAACGGACAAATCCGGCTCGACCATCGTGTCAACATCTTCCGGGGCCTCCCCGTCCCGCTCGAAAAGACGGACAGCAAACGGAGCCGCATATACCCGACATTTCTTTCCATCTAGGAAGTTGTAAAGCTGGGCAAACAGCGCTCCGCTAATCTCTTGGTGAGTTCTGGACGGCGGGGCCATCATAACGGCCTCCCCATTGATAATTTCAATACGCTCGTTCTCTTCCCATGAGCTGCAATCCGCAAAGGTATACCGGGCCTTTTTCGCTGGTAGTGCCATCTAAACCACACCTTTCATTTTGCTTTTAGTATTCGTTCTATGCACTTATAATATCACAAAAGCGAAAAAAAGTAAAGTAAATACCGCCAGATATTCCGGCGGCATTCTTATAATTCTAGTTCTGAGAATTTGTGTCCCTTGCTTTACTGCACTCGAAAAACTCAACTTTTCCCTGGAAAAGAGCGTTCAGATAGGTTGTTTTCAGCCATGTTGCCAGTCTGCGTCGCTGCTCATCATCCAGGTCGTCGGTATTCACCAGCTCATCCCCGATATGTACGAAAGATACCGTCTTTATCTCCTGCTTCTTCGCCACATGGCCCACCTCCCCTCCTCAGAGTATTCTCATGGGGCTATGGCTTATGACCATAACGGATTTCCGGCAGCCAGTCATACCGCTGCTCAAACGGAACGAAGTCGCCAGTCTCTCCGCAAATACGTTTCAGGGCCTCATCCATTTTCGCCCTGGCATAGTCGGCCTCCGGTTTCTTCGTCATTGCATCAAAAAACTGGTCATAATACCACCCCCGGGCATCCAGCACCTTCTTCAGCCGAACATAGCCAAACACATCTTTGCCCATGACTTCCGAGTCATTCAGGGTAAACACGAGGGTATCTGTCATGCACTGCACGAAAGTCTGCCTAGTGGCTTCCTGGAGCGTTCGCTTCTTTTCCTCTTGGCGAGCCAGGTAGTCGCTTTTCTTTCCCATGGAACACCTCACACCAGATACCGGCACATGAAACTGCTGAACGCCCAGCCTTTCGGCAATGTCCGCCGGGCGTTCGTTCGCCTGATACAGCACGGCAATCTCCCGCCGGTCCGAAAAAGTTATGTATTTGTAGTGTCTCGCCATCTTTTCACCCCGTTTCCTTGACTTTCCCGGCCTGCCGTGGTATAAAAAATAAATGCGATAGAACCGAACCGCCCCGTTCGGGGGGCTTCGTGTTCTTTCGCATTTAATATTACAACCCGCACCGGGGGAAGCCTGCGCGCTGAATGCGGGCTATCTGGCCGCCCGCATACTGGATGTGCTGCAAAACGGCGTGACGCAGATCGCCGTTCTGGACACCAGCGCGGCCTGCCATATGCCGGACGTGCTGGAAATGCCCTACCGTCCACCGCTGTACGGTGCGAAGGAGCCGGGAGAACTGCCCTGCGCCGTCCGCCTGGGCGGCCCCACCTGTCTGGCGGGGGACGTGATCGGGGAATACAGCTTTGCCGCGCCGCTGCGGGAGGGGGACCTGCTTCTGTTCGGCGATATGGCGATCTATACGATGTGCAAGAACAACACCTTCAGCGGAATGCCTCTGCCGGGTATTTTTGTCCTCCGCGATGGGAAAAGGCTGCAATGCCTGAAAAAGTTTGAATATATGGACTTTCGGCAGCGTCTAGGGCGGCAGGACAGCCGTTCCCGCCATATCTGTACCCGCAGTTAAAGGGCAGCGGTCATCACGACCGCTGCCCTTTAACCATCCGTAATTTACCAGGCCTTGATCCACCCGGGCAGGTAATCCAGGGGATTGACCCGGACTCCGCCTTCCGTGATTTCATAGTGCAAATGAGGCCCGCTGCTGACGCCGGTGGAGCCGGTAATCCCGATCACCTGCCCCTGGGTCACCGTGTCCCCCTCTTTTACCGAGCGGCTGGACATATGGGCGTACAGCGTCGTATTGCCCTCGCCGTGCATAATCACAACATAGTTCCCGTAGGACCTGTGCAGGGCGGAGGTAATCACCACCCCGGCCTTGGTAGCCAGGACGTTGGTGGTTGTCCCCACGCCGCCGATATCTACCCCCTTGTGGTTGGTAGAGGCCCCCTTGATGCCTGTATTGCGGGCCCCCTGAGGGGATGTAATCCGCCGGCTGACCGTCTCAGGCCAGATGTAGCCGCCCTTGGTGGTGGTCATCGCCATCTGGCGGGCCAGCTCGTTGGATTTCTCCACGATCTCCGCTTGGATGCGGTCCCGCTCGGCGTTCATTTCCGCCAGCTCCGCCTCGTACTCGGCCACGTTGGCCTGGATCTCCTTGTACAGGGCTTCCGCCTCCGCGTGCTGCTGTTCCAGGTCCGCCTTCTGGACCTCCAGCTGCGCCTTGGCCTCCTCGGACTGGGCTTTCAGATCCTCCTGCTCCTCCTGCTTGGATTCAATCTGAGCCCGGAGCTGCCGCAGGCCGTCCAACACGCTCTGGTCATAGTCCATGACCTCCTGCACGTCGGACAGGCGGCTGAGAAGATCGGAAAAATTCTCCGCCTTGAACAGCACCGCCCAGTAGGAGGTGGTTCCCGCCTCCTCCATCACCCGGGCCCGCTCGCAGAACACGGCGTATTGCCGCTCCTCCTGCTTCCGGTTCTCGTCCAGCTCATACTCCGTCTGCGCCAGCAGCGTCTCAAAACCGGAAATCTGCTTCTCCGTGTTTTCGATGGCCTTTACCGTCAGGGAAATCTGCTGATCCAGCAGCTGCTTGCGCTTGAGGGCGCTGCTGCGCTGATTCTTCAGGTCCGCCAGCTGGCTTTTCAGCGAGGAAGTTTCGCTGGCCAGCTCCTTGGCGTCGCTTTTCAGCTGGTCGATTTCCCCCTGGGTCACCGCCTGCGCCACCGGCACCAGCCCCTCCGCCGGAGCCAGCGCAAACAGCAGCAGCATCGCCATGACAAACGACAGGATTCTCCGTTTTCTTTTCATTTCCGTTATACCTCCATGGTCCTGAACCCCCGGACCGGCCCGGCGGTGAGAAACAGTATAACACAGACCCTTAAAAAAATCTACTGGTTTTTGGATGTTCCTTTGTAAATTCAGCGGAAGAACATGTGGCAGCCGATGGTCGAATCGTATGTACGATTAGCGCGCACCCACTGCCCCTTGGACAGGGCGGGATTGAAGAAATACAGGCTCTCCCCCGCCGCGTCCACGCCGGCCAGAACCAGCCGCGCCGCCAGGATGCTCTGCTCCGTGGGTTCATCATAGATGCTCCCGTTGGACACGGGCTCGAACTGTACGCCATTTTTCCGGTCGAACACCACGCCCTTGACCGTATTGGGGAACTGGCTGGAGGCCGCGCGGTTGAGAATGACGTTCCCCACGGCGATCTGGCCCAGGAGGCTCTCCCCCTTGCTCTCCGCGCTGATAATGCGGCACAGCCAGTAGAAATCCTCCTCGGTGCAGGACGCCGTCCCGATGTCCAGGACCCGCACGGGGGTATCCCAGTCCACAAAATCCACCCGGGCCCCCAGCAGGTTCGCCATGCTGCGCAGCGGCACATAGGTGCGCCCCTCCCGCAGCAGGGACCTGCCGCCGGTGTCAAACGAGAAGCCGTCGGCCAGCACATAGCTGCGCTGGGCGGGCACGTCCAGGGTGAACAGGTCTGTCTCCGCCCAGGCGGTCCGGGAGGTATGGTCCCACTGGGTTTCCCAGCCGCCCATCTCCTCCAGCAGGTCCGCCAGCCGGACATAAGTCACCCCCGCCTCCACGAAGGCGGGCACCGTCTCGCCGCCCACCGTCACGGTCACGTCCTCCCGCGCCTGGGCCTCGGAAGCAAACAGCAGGACCGCCAGCAGCAATCCCAGGTACTTTTTCCCTTTCATGTCGTTGCATACTCCTTTCCTTAAGAAAACGGGAGCTTTTGTCCCTTCCGACAGTATAACGGATACCCCCCGGCGGGGGCAAGGTGTAAATTCTGGCAGCCGCAATGGTCAAAATGGATAGAAAATGGTTTTCCGGCGCGGCAATTCCGGTTCCGTCACGTCATAATCGGCAAATTTTCCGCGCTTTTCCATAATCCCAGCGAAATGGGCTTGAA
>VSNB01000057.1 GCA_009774055.1 Clostridiales bacterium | reverse complement strand
CGGGCCAGCGATATCAACGAGGAGATGAAGGTCGCCGCTGCCAACGCCCTGGCGGAGCTGATCTCCGACGGGGAGCTCAGCGCGGACTATATCATCCCCAAGGCATTTGACAAGCGGGTAGGCCCGGCGGTGGCCAAGGCCGTGGCCGAGGCGGCACGGAAGTCCGGTGTAGCCCGAATCTGAGGGAGGATTTGAAAATGTTTGATCCCAAGACTGTGAAGCTGGGCATCGCGCCCATCGGCTGGTGCAACGACGACATGCCGGAGCTGGGCGCGGAGAACACCTTCAAGCAGACCGTCAGCGAAATGGCCCTGGCGGGCTTCACCGGATGCGAGATCGGCAACAAGTACCCCTCCGACCCGGCGGAGCTGAAGGCCCAGCTGGACCTGCGGGGGATGCGGATCGCCAGCCGGTGGTTCTCCTCCTTTTTGATTACCAAGCCCTATGAGGAAGTAGAAGCGGAGTTTGTCCGGGAGCTGGATTTTCTGGCCGCTGTGGGCGCGGACCGGATCAACGTCAGCGAGCAGAGCTACTCCATCCAGGGACAGATGGATACGCCGGTCCTTACCGGCGGTCACAAGCATGTGATGGACGAGCGGGAGTGGGGCCTGCTGTGCGGCGGCCTCAACAGGCTGGGCAAAGCCGCTGCGGACCGGGGCTTCAAGCTGTGCTTCCATCACCATATGGGCACCGTGGTCCAGACGGCGGAGGAGACGGACCGGATGATGGCCAACACCGACCCCCGGTACGTGTTCCTGTGCTATGATACCGGCCACTTCACCTTCGCCGGGGAGGACCCCCTGGCGATGCTGAAAAAGTATGTGGACCGGATCGGCCACGTGCATCTGAAGGATATGCGGCTGCCCGTGGTGGAGGAAGCCAGAAAGAATCACTGGAGCTTCCTCCAGGCGGTGCGGAACGGGGCGTTTACCGTCCCCGGGGACGGGAACGTGGATTTTGATCCTGTTTTCAAGGTCCTCTCCGACGCCGGATACCAGGGGTGGCTTCTGGTAGAAGCCGAGCAGGACCCGGCGAAGGCTGACCCTCTGCTCTACGCGCAGAAGGCCAGGGCGTATATTCGGGAGCACACGGGGCTGTAAGCTGCCGCCGCTGCGCGGCGGCGGGGGGCTTGTTTCATGATAAAATCTTTGCCGCTGCCGCGGCGGGGCCTTCTTTTCGCTTGCGCGAAAAGAAGCAAAAGCGCCCTCAAGGAACGTAGTTCCTTGAGAATCCTCCTTTATTACGGGGGAATTGTTTACGCTACGACCTGGGAGACTGTTTGACCTGCGG
Source organism: Clostridiales bacterium (assembly GCA_009774055.1). Classification (GTDB taxonomy): domain Bacteria; phylum Bacillota; class Clostridia; order Oscillospirales; family Oscillospiraceae; genus Pelethomonas. The sequence continues at coordinate 13,637 of VSNB01000057.1, read as the reverse complement.
AGTTCTCAGGGCCGTCAGGACGCGAAGCGCTGGCGGATGCGCACTGTCGGAGGACTTCTGCTGCTGCGCCGTGGTGCGGCGCGGGTGATTTTAGATACTGCGTTCTACTATTTATATTAGGAGCTGATTTGGATGACCTACTTTAACAAAAACGCGGAGCTGAAACAGGGATACAACGCCTATATCGACGCCTCTGCGGACGACATGGGGACCCAGATGGACGTGGGCCTTTTGGTGATGGAGGACGGGGATACCTTTATTTTTGAGGAGCCTTTGAAGGAAATTGCCGTGCTGCTGTTCGCCGGGAAGGTGACCTACCGGTGGAACGGAGAGACGGTGGAGGCCGAACGGCCCGACTGCTTCCGCCATGAGGCGTACTGCCTGCTGGTCTCCCGGGGGACGCGGGTGGAGCTGGCCTCCCATGGGCACAGCGAGCTGTACATCCAGAAGACCCTCAACGAGCGGGACTACACGCCGGTGATGTATACCCCTGAGACGATCCAGACCCAGCACGCTGGGTCCAACGGTGAACTGATGGGCTGTATGCAGCGGGAGATCAAGACATTTTTTGACTACGACAACGCCCCCTTTTCCAACATGGTGCTGGGCGAGGTGCTGAATTATCCGGGGAAATGGTCCTCCTATCCGCCCCACCACCACCCCCAGCCGGAGGTATATTTCTACCGCTTCGACTACCCCGACGGCTTCGGCGCGGGCTTCGCCAACGGGGAAATTTATAAAACGGGCCACAACGGCCTGGCGGTCATCAACCACGGTTTCCACTCCCAGACCGCCGCGCCGGGATACGCCATGTGCTACGCCTGGGGCATCCGGCATCTGGAAGGGGACCCCTGGAAGAAAACCCGCATCGACGACCCCGAACACGCCTGGCTGTGGAAGCCGGACGCCAACGACCATATCTACCAGGGCTGAGCGGCCGGCGACAGACCACGCATAACAGCGCGAAGCGCCCGAGAGCAAGCGAAGCTTGCGGCAAAAAGTTCCTTTTGATACTTTTCCTTTCAAGGAAAAGTATGTATACCGACAAAAAGGAGGCACCCCATGAAAACCATTCGACTGACCATGGCCCAGGCCCTGGTCCGGTTCCTGGAGAACCAGTACATCGCCTATGACGGCATCGAGCACCCCTTTGTGGAGGGCGTCATTATGCTCCCCGGCCATGGCAACGTGGTGGGCCTGGGCCAGGCGCTGGCCCAGGAGGCCCACCGGATGCAGGTGTGGCAGGGCAAGAACGAGCAGGGCATGGCCCACACCGCCGTGGCCTTCGCCAAGCAGTGCAAGCGGAAGAAGATCATCGCCGTTACCTCCTCGGTGGGCCCCGGCGCGGCCAACATGGTCACCGCCGCCGCCACCGCCACCGCCAACAACATCCCCGTGCTGATCCTGCCCGGCGACGTGTACGCCTGCCGCCAGCCCGACCCGGTGCTCCAGCAGGTGGAGCAGACCCACGATCTGAGCCTGTCCACCAACGACGCCTTCCGGCCCGTGTGCCGGTACTGGGACCGGGTGGTCCGGCCCGAGCAGCTCATGAGCGCCATGCTCAGCGCCATGCGGGTGCTGACCGATCCGGCCAACACCGGCGCGGTGTGCGTGGCCATGCCCCAGGATGTGGAGGGCGAGGCCTACGACTACCCCGAGAGCTTCTTCGCCAGGCGGGTCCACCGTCTGGCCCGGCGGGAGCCGGAGGCGGAGGTGATCGCCGAGGCGGCGGAGATCATCAAAAACGCAAAAAAGCCCATGCTCATCTGCGGCGGCGGCGTGCGGTACAGCGAGGCCCACGAGGAATTCAAGCGGTTTGCCGAGGCCACCGGCATCCCCTTCGCGGAAACCCAGGCGGGCAAGAGCGCCGTCGTCTGGGACCACCCGCTGAACCTGGGCGGCGTGGGCGTGACGGGCTGCTCCGCCGCCAACGAGATCGCCCGGGAGGCGGACGTGGTCATCGGCGTGGGCACCCGGTACACCGACTTCACCACCGCCTCCAAGTGGCTGTTCCGGGAGGACGCCAAATTCATCAACATCAACGTCTCCGAGTTCCAGGCCCTGAAGCTGGATGCCCTGCCGGTGGTGGCTGACGCGAAAAAGGCCCTGCCCGCCCTGCTGGCGGCTGTCGGGAGCTACAAGGCCCCCTATACCACCGAGGTCGCCGAGGCCCAGGCCCGCTGGCGGAAGGAGCTGGACCGGCTGGACGCCACCGCCTTCGGCGAGGGCTACGTGCCGGAAATCAACGACGCCAACGCCCAGTCCGCCTTCCGCTTCGCCAAGGACCTGGACGCAAGCCTCACCCAGACGGAGGTCCTGGGCTGCATCAACCGCTGCATCGACCCCGAGGACGTGGTCATCGGCGCGGCGGGCTCCCTGCCCGGCGACATGCAGCGGATGTGGCGGCCCCGGGCGGTGGATACCTATAATATGGAGTACGGCTACTCCTGCATGGGCTACGAGATCTCCGGCGCGCTGGGCGTGAAGTATGCCATCGGCGACAGGGACGTGTACGCCATGTGCGGCGACGGCAGCTTCATCATGCTCCACGCCGAGCTGCTGACGGCGGTGCAGGAGCATAAGAAGATCCATATCTGTCTCTTCAACAACGCCAGCTATGGCTGCATCAACAACCTCCAGGTGGGCCACGGCAACGACACCCTCTGCACCGAGCTGCGCTGGCGGGGGGAGGACGGGAAGTTCTCCGGCCCCTTCATGCCGGTGGACTTCGCCAAAATCGCCGAGGGCTACGGCTGCAAAGCCTATACCATCCACAGCCTTGCCGAGCTGAAGGACGCCATCGCTGACGCCAAGAAGATCGACGGCGTGCCGGTGCTCTTCGACATCCGGGTGCTGCCCAAGTCCATGACCGACGGCTACGGCGCATGGTGGCGGGTAGGCGACACGGCGGTGTCCGAGAACCAGCGGAACCTGGACGCCTATCAGGACCACCTGGCCCACGAGAAGGACGCAAGAAAGTATTAAAATAGAGGAGATAACGCCATGCTCAAAATCGGCATCATCGGCTGCGGGGCCATCGGGAAGGACCACTGCCGCCGGATCATCGAAACCGTTCCCGGCGCGACCGTGGTCGCCGTCAGCGACTATGTGGCGGCCGCCGCCGACGAGACTGCCGCCAAATACGACATCCGCTCCTTCGGGAACGACTGCAACGGCATGATCGCGGACCCCGAGGTGGAGGCGGTGGTCATCACCTCCATCGACCCCACCCACCACGACTACGTGATGAAGGTACTGAAGTACGAAAAATGGTGCTTCTGCGAGAAGCCCCTGAGCCAGAACGCCAAGGACTGCGAGGAGATCATCGCCCGGGAGCAGGAGATCGGCAGGCGGCTGGTTCAGGTGGGCTTCATGCGCCGGTACGACCGGGGCTACGCGGAGATGAAGCGCATCATCGATTCCGGCGAGCTGGGCGCGCCCCTGCTCATCAAGGCGTGCCACCGCAACGTGTCCCAGGGCCCCGGCTTCAAGACGGAGAACGGCGTGACCAACGTGGCCATTCACGAGCTGGACATCTGCCGCTGGCTCCTGGGAGACGAGTACGAGGACGCCCAGTGCGTCCGGGTCCGCCAGTCCGCCAACTCCAACAAGGGCTACGACAACCCCCAGGTGATGCTCATGCGCACCAAGAAGGGCTGCTTCATCGACGTGGAGGTCCAGGTGGCCGACGGCTACGGCTACGACATCCAGTGCGAGGTGGTCTGCGAGAATGGCACCGTGAAGCTTCCCGACCCCTACGCCGTGGTCCGCCGCTCCCGCCCCGCCGGGTGGGACAGCGTGAACCCTGCCGAGTCCATGCCCATCATGACCGACTGGAAGGAGCGCTTCATCGAGGCCTACGACATCGAGTTCTGCCGCTGGGTCCAGTCCATCCAGGAGGGTAAGCTCACCGGCCCCTCCGCCTGGGACGGCTACGTGGCCTGCGTGGCCGGGGACGCCTTGAACGCCTCCCGGGGCACCAGCCAGTTTTTGAAGGTGGACACCATTGAGAAGCCCGCCATGTACTGCTGACGCGGTACGGGCGCGTATTGGGAACAAATTAGCAAAAAGGGGAGAAGGCCGGCGGGCCTTCTCCCCTTTTGTGCTTCCGGGTACGCAGGGCAGGGGGTCGGTGGGCGCGCGAACATTTCACGAAAACATTTGCATAAAAATGAACCAGCGTACAAAAAACAGCTCAAAAAATTCCGTTTAAATATTAAGAAATTGTGACTTCCGCCAACTTTGTAGCGGCGCATATAGACAAAACAGCGAAATATTCTTTTTCTCGCCCAAAGTAATTGACGATATTTTACAACTTTGCTATAATCAGCATAGAAAGCAAGTATCGGAAACGTGTTCGAAGAAAGGTGGGAGTAAAGGGGAAAATTGTCCGCGCGTCCGGAGCGCGCTCCGGGCTGCGGTTTCACCGGCGCATTTGGTATGACGAAAGGAGCAACGATGTGAAAAGGAAGAGAGAACGCCGTCCGTTTAACAAGACCAGACTTAAAAACCAGTTTCTGAACGTGGTGAAGAACCCGTTCAACATGATCGTCGCAATCAGCTTAGTCATCCTGTTCTGCCTGATCGTGATCCCCCTGCTGCAGATGATCGCCTCCACCTTCACCCTGGCCCGCGCCGAGGCCAAGCGGTACGGCGGCGAGGTGGGCGACTTTACGCTGTACTATTGGCGGTATATCCTGGTAAGCAAGCTGTCCGGCGCCACCCTGTGGGGCCCGCTGAAGAACTCCCTGGTGGTGGGCTTCTTCACGGTCATCGTGTCGGTGCCTCTGGGCTCCGTGCTGGGCTGGCTGATGGTCCGCTCCGACATCCCCGGCAAGAAGCTGCTGGGCATGCTGGTGGTCATCCCCTACATGATCCCCTCCTGGTGCAAGGCCCTGGCCTGGCTGGCGGTGTTCCGCAACAAGACCTCCGGCTCTCTGGGCTTCCTGGCCGGCATGGGCATCCCCATTCCCGACTGGCTGGCCTACGGCCCCGTGGCCATCGTCCTTTGTATGAGCCTGCACTACTACGCCTTCTCCTACATACACGTCTCCTCCGCCCTGCGCTCCATCAACTCGGAGCTGGAGGAGATGGGCGAGATCTGCGGCGCCAATAAGGTGCAGATTCTGAAATCCATTACCCTGCCCCTGGTGCTGCCCAGCATCCTCTCCGCCGTGGTCATGACCCTCAGCAAGTCCATCGGCACCTACGGCGTGGCGGCCAACCTGGGCTCCCGGATCGGCTACTTCACCCTGGCCACCAAGATGAAGACCTTCATCAACGGCGGCCCCCAGGGCGTGGGCTTCGCCATGAGCCTGGTGCTCATCAGCCTGGCGGCCCTCATTATCTTCTCCAACCAGCGGATCATCGGCGTCCGTAAGTCCTACGCCACCATCGGCGGCAAGGGCGGGCGCTCCAATGAGATGCACCTGGGCGGCGCCAAGATCCCCCTGATGTGCTTTTTGGTGGTCTTCCTGTTCTTCGCCATGGTAGCCCCCATGTTCGTGCTGGTTATGGAGACGTTCCAGATCACCACCGGCAACGGCTACGGCCTGAGCAACCTGACCCTCTACAACTGGATCGGCACCCTGGACGAGGCCCAGACCTACACCAGCATGGAGGGAATCTTCCGCAATCCGGAGTTCGGCAAGGCCGTGTGGAACACCGTCCGTCTGACCTTCATCGGCTCCATCATCACCGCCTTCTGCGGCCAGTTCCTGGGCTATATCTCCACCCGGGGCCGGGGCAAGTGGTACGGCTCCGCCACGGAGCAGCTGGTATTCGTGCCCTACCTGATGAGCGGCGTGGCCTTCTCCTCCATGTACGTGGCCATGTTCTCCCAGCCCCGCCTGGGCGGGCTGATCCCCTCCCTGTACGGCACCTTCACCCTCATCGTCCTGACCAGCGTGGTCAAGCACTTCCCCTTCGCCAGCCGGTCCGGCACCGCCAACATGATGCAGATCGCCGTGGAGCTGGAGGAGGCCGCCGACATCAACGGCGCCAACTTCTGGCAGCGGATGGGCAAGATCGTCCTGCCTCTGGCGAAAAACGGCTTTATCTCCGGCTTCATGCTGACCTTCATCAGCATTGCCAAGGAGCTGGACCTCATCATCATCATGATGGATAAGCATACCCAGACCATGTCCTACCTGGCCTTCACCTATTCCCAGGAGGGCTATAACCAGATGGCCGACGCCATTTCCGTGTGTGTGCTGCTGTTTATCTTGGTGTGCTACATCATTGCCAACCGCTTCGGCGCGGATATCGGCAAGGCATGGTGACCCAAGGCCAAGAAAATCAGAAGACTGGCTGTCAAAAGCCCTCCGCAGGAGTTTCGCGCCCGCAGGCGCGAAAGAAATTCCAATCGTTTTTCCCGCGGCGTGTACGTGGGAAAAACACCTCTCGCGTTGCGAGCGTCGACGAAGGAGGCGCAGAGCGAAGCGAAACCCCTCTCAAAAAAGATGTAAAGCATCTTTTTTGACACGCAGAGAAAGGAAAGGTTGACACAATGAGCAGAATTGAACTGAAGCATATCGATAAATTCTACGGCGACAACCACGTCCTGCGGGACATCAATCTGGTGATCGAGGACGGCGACTTCATGACCCTGCTGGGCCCCTCCGGCTGCGGCAAGACCACCACCCTCCGCGTCGTCTCCGGCCTGGAGAAGCCCCAGAACGGCGTCATGACCATCGACGGCGAGGAAATGATCAACGCCGACATCGCCTACTACGCCGAGCCCAGCAAGCGGGGCCTGAACCTGGTGTTCCAGTCCTACGCCCTGTGGCCCCACATGACCGTGAAGGAGAACATCGCCTTCGGCCTGAAGATCCAGAAGCTGCCCAAGGCGGAGATCGACAAGCGCATCCAGGATTCCCTGCGGATGATGCGCATCGAGGAGTACATCGACCGCTATCCCAACGAGCTCTCCGGCGGCCAGCAGCAGCGCGTGGCCATCGCCCGGGCCGTGGCCTCCAACCCCAAGCTGCTGCTCCTGGATGAGCCCCTCTCCAACCTGGACGCCCGCCTGCGCATCGACATGCGGAGCGAGCTCCAGCGCATCCACCGGGAGCTGGGCACCACCATCATCTACGTCACCCACGACCAGGTGGAGGCCCTGACCATGTCCACCAAGATCGCCCTCTTCAAGGCCGGCGAGCTCAGCCAGGTGGACGCCCCCATGGACCTCTACATGAACCCCATCGACCTGGAGGCCGCAGACTTCATCGGCAACCCCCGGATCAACTTCCTGGAGGGCACCGCCAGATATGAAAACGGCAAGCTCATGGTCAAGTGCGAGCTCAGCGACTACACCTTCGACAAGGCCGACATGACCGACGAGCCCATTCCCAAGGGCGAGTTCCCCGTGGTGGTGGCCATCCGCCCCGAGCAGGTGCACATCACCGCGGCCCAGGAGCCCGGCTCCCTGCCCGTCAAGGTCTACGCCAACCAGCCCGCCGGCTCCGAAACCCTGGTGTCCCTCCAGGCCGGCAAGAGCGACTTCCTCTCCAAGCAGATCGGCCTGGCCCAGTACGACATTGACCAGACGGTGTACGTCCATATCGATCCCGACAAGATCAATATCTACGACGCCAAGAGCACCCGCCTCATCAAGCGGGCTCACTAAGCGCGGTTTCTGACGCCGCCCCGCAGGGAAAAGAGACGGCGAGGAAATACGAATCCCCAACCTGTTCGCTTGTAATTTGAAAGGAGAATTGGATCACTATGAAAAAGAGCAAGCTCTTAGCCCTTCTGCTGGCCCTGGTTATGCTTCTGAGCCTGGCCGCCTGCGGCGGAACCGGCGACGAGGAGAAGGAACCCGCCGGCGGCCAGCCCAGCCAGAGCGGGGACAAGGACGGCGACGCCCAGGAGCCCGCCGGCGAGCCCGGCGATGCGCCCGAAAATGTGGAGGACTCCGAGTTCTTCGGCCCCATCTACGACGAGTGGAGCGACATGACCGACGAGGAGCTGTATCAGAAGGCTCTGGAGGAGGTCAAGGAGTACCCTGAGATCAATATCTACGCCACCTCCTCCAAGATGATGAAGGCGGAAGAGGACTTTGAGGCCGCCTACCCCGGCCTGGACGTGGTCATCATGGACATGGACCAGGACGAGGTGCTGGATAAGTGCGTGCTGGAGGCCGACTCCGGCAACATCTTCGGCGACGTGCTCCAGGCCAAGGACGTCAACGGCAACGTGTTCTTCGACTACTATGAGGAGGGCTACATGTCCGCCTTCTATCCCCGCGACCTCTCCGCCAAGGTGGACGAGGACCTGCTGCGCTACGGCTATCCCCTGTACGCCTCCCAGAGCTTCTGGTACTACAACACCGAAGCCTTCCCCGACGAGCAGCCCGTAACCAACTGGTGGCAGATCATCGAGAAGAACGAGGACGGCTCCCAGAAGTACCGCCTGTTCACCAAGGAGATCGGCACCGAAACCTCCTACCTGTCCCTGTTCGCCAGCTTCGTGGTCAACGCCGATCAGATGGAGCAGGCCTATGAGGATCTGTACGGCGAGCCCCTGGAGTACACCTACGACGGCAGCGGCTTCGAGTTCGAGGTGCCCGAGAACAATGCCGGCCTGGAGTATATGTGGCGTTTCTCCCAGATGCAGATGACCTTCATCGGCGACGGCGACGAGCTGGTCAAGGCCGTGGACAACTCCACCAAGGACGATCCCGCCCTGTGCCTGGCCTCCGGCGGCAAGATCGGCAACCGGGACGAGTCCGGCTACAACATCGCGTGGCTGACCAACCTGGCGCCCTACACCGGACTGGAGAACTGCGAGTACATGTATGTGGTCAACGGCTGCCGGCACCCGGCGGCGGCCCGTCTGTTCATCCGCTGGATCACCGGCGGCGTGGACGGCCAGAGCGGCGGCCTGAAGCCCTTCTCCAAGGAGGGCAACTGGCCCGTCCGCGACGACGTGGCGGGCGACTGGAACCCTGTGAGCCTCCAGGAGTGCGGCGCCATCGAGCCGGATCTGGCGGCGATCAACGCTACCTTCGGCTCCACCCAGGACCTGTGGAACTACTGGCTGAGCGTCAGCCCCTACACCAAGTAATTTCCCCCTGCGGCCTTGACCTTTGTCCTGGCCTGGCGTATACTGTGTGATACACGCCAAACAAAAGCCCTGCGCGGCAGGCACGCGCCTGCCGCGCAGGGCAGTTTTTAGAACCTGTATTCACAGGCGGGACCCAAAAGGAGGCTTATCATGGATCACGACAACGAGTTTTACCGCCAGATCGATCAAGCGGAGCGGGAGCGGCGCGCGAAGGAGCGGAAGGAGAAGTGGGCCAGGCGGGAGAAGAGCTTCTGGAAGGCGTTCCTCTTCACCGAGGACGGCAAGCCCAAGAGCGGCCTCATGGTCTATACCTTCTGCCTGAGCCTGGTGTACGTGCTGCTGTACGTGGCGGCGTTCAATTTCTCCATCGAGTGGTTCTCGCCCCTGACGGCCTCCTGGCCGGCCTTTGCCGGCAATCTGCTTCAGTCCCTGGCGGCAGCCGCAGCGCTGGCGCTGATTTCCTTCATCCTGCACCGCCTGCTTTCCGACAAACGGCTGATGCTGGGCTGTCACCTCTGGCTGGCGCTGTACGCCGCGCTGGTGTGCGTATCCATGGTGTTCCTGCTGGGGGATCGGGAAGCTTTCGGGGCCTTTCTCCACTTCTTCGTCTGGTTCATGCTGATCCCGGTGTCAATGGGGCTGGCGGTGACCTATCCCCTGTACCGCCGGGACTACGTGCCGCCGAAAAAGGACGAGGACGCCCCCTGGAAGAAGTACACCCAGCGCAGGTGACCCATGCTGCGCCTGCACTTTATCAACGTAGGGGACGGCGACGCCATCCTGGCGGAGGAAGAGCATGGCGGCGATACCTTCCGCCTGCTGGCGGATGCCGGACGGGCGGACGCAGGGTCCCATCCCGGCTCCCGCCGGCTGACCGCCGCCGCCTACCTGGCCCGGCGGAACATCCGGCGGCTGGACGCCGTCGTGGTGACCCACCTCCACAGCGACCACTTCGAGGGCCTGGCGGCGGTTCTGGAGACGGCGGAGGTCGGGGCGGTCTATGCCGGCTTCTTCCCCCCTCCCTGCGCCGGCGGGATGCCCCGGACGGGCGCGGAGGAAAAAACCGTGCGGGGCCTCAAGGACTGCCTGGAGCGGTGGACGGCGGTTACGGCGGCGCTCCGGGCAAGGGCGGTCCCCCTCCTTTCCGTGGAGGAGACAGCCTCCCTGTCCCCGACGCCCCGGCTCTCCATACAGATCATCTGCGGCGACCCCGGCGCCGCCGCCCGGCAGAGGCGGGTCTGGACGGCCCTTCTGTCGGGGGAGGCGGCGGACCCGGACATGGTCTGGTGGTCCTCCAAGTTCCGCAACCCCGGCTCCCTGCGCCTGCGCCTGGCCTATGGCGGGCGGCGGATCGAGCTGGCCGGGGACTGCTACGGCGCGGCCTGGGAGGACCAGGCGGAGCCCTGCGCCATCCTGAAGGTCCCCCACCACGGGGACGCCAAGTCCCTGACGCCCCTGCTGGTCCGGCGGCTTCGTCCGGAGCACGCCGTTATCTCCTGCTCGGCGGAGTATGTGGCCAGAAAGGACCGGCCCTCCCTGGCGGCCATCCGCCTGCTGGAGGAGCAGGGCGCCCGGGTGTGGTTTACCGACAGCTTTCCCCAGCCGGGCCGGGAGCCGTCCTGCTGGTCCTCGGCGGACTTCACCATCCGGGAGGATGGGGCCATCCTGCCTCCGGACCGCGGCTGAAGACTTATTTCGCATATCTTTATAGAAATTCTCGATAGAAGAATACAGTTCTTTGAAAAACTTTTATCAGGAAACAGGATTACCACCATCATCCCCATCAGCGCGCGAAAGCGCCGGGAGGTCAATATGATTACATCTGTTTTGTTCGATATGGGCGGCACCCTGGAGGACATCTATGTGGACGCGCAGTCCGAATGGGCGGCCATTGACAGGCTGCGGGATATGCTGGCTTCCTTCGGTCTGGACCCCAGGGCGGACCGGGAGGAGCTGAAGGCCCGGGTGGACGCCGGCTGGGTCCGGTACGGCAGGTACCGGGACTCCTGCGACGTGGAGCTCAAGCCCATCCCCATCTGGCGGGACTATGTGCTGGAGGATTTTCATTTCCCGGCGGAGCGGCTGGAGCCCCACTGCGAGGAGATCGCCCACATGTGGGAGGTGACCCACTTCCACCGGGCCCTGCGGCCCCGGGCGGCGGAAATGCTGGAGGGCCTGAAGGCCCTGGGGCTGAAGCTGGGCATCGTCAGCAACACCGCCGCGCTGTACCAGGTGTTCGCCGTTTTGAAGGAGTACGGCATCCGGGATTACTTCCAGGACGTGACCCTCTCCTCGGTGACCGGCATGCGCAAGCCCGCGCCGGACATCTTCCGCGTGGCCCTGTGCCAGCTGCAGAGCGCGCCGGAGGAGTGCGTCTATGTGGGCGACACCGTCTCCCGGGACATCATCGGCTCCAAGCGGGCCGGCTTCGCCAAGGCCATCCAGATCTGCTCCCAGCTGACACGGGAGAAGGACTGCGGCGTCCGGCGGGAGTTCGAGCCGGACTACATGGTGGAGGACATCTATGACGTCCTGCCCATCCTCCGGGAGCTTGTGACGGCGTGAGCCGGACTGCCAAAAAAGATGCGAAACATCCCCCTGCCGCATACGCTGCGCGGCAGGGGGATGTCCGTTTATTTCACAAACTGCTCAATGGCCCGGTTCAGCTCGTCGATGGCGGCGCGGTCCTTCGTCGCCAGGGCGTCCGCGATGCAGTGCTCCAGGTGGTCCCTGAGAATCACCTTGCCGGTGTTGTTCAGCGCGCTGCGGACCGCCGCCAGCTGGACCAGGACCTCGGAGCAGTCCCGCCCGTCCTCCACCATGGCCTTTACCCGCTCCAGGTGCCCGATGGCCCGGGCCAGGCGGTTCACCACCGCCCGGGTCTGGGTGTGGCTGTGGGTGTGTCCGTGCTCGTGGGGGATGCCGTGCTCGTGCATGTAGGCGTGGTCCAATCCCTCCGCCCCGTGGGCCGCCTGTACCTCGCTCATGGTCTGGGTCCTCCTCCCGCCGTCTTTGTCAACATTTTAACAGACCGGCGGGGGAAACGCAACCCCCTCCGGGGGTTTTGCCGCCAAAAAAGATGCTTCCTTCCCGGTTACCGGACCGCGATAGCTTCGATTTCCACCAGGGCGTCCTTGGGCAGGCGGGCCACCTCCACGGCGCTGCGGGCGGGGGGCTCGCCGGGGAAGAAGGCAGCGTAGACCTCGTTCATGGCAGCGAAGTCGTTCATATCCTTGAGGAATACGGTGGTCTTGATGATATTCTCCATCCCCAGGCCGGCCTGGGCCAGGATGGCCTTGACGTTTTCCAGGGACTGGCGGGTCTGGCCGGCGACGCCGCCCTCGGCGAACGCGCCGGTGGATACGTCGATGGGCAGCTGGCCGGAAGTGATGACGACGCTGCCGCCGTCCACGCCCTGGGAGTAGGGACCGATGGCCGCGGGAGCGGCAGTGGTGGAAATAATTTTTTTCACAGGAAAAATTCTCCTTTCATGTACTGCCTCCATTTTACCAGCAATTCGCCAAAAGTCAATCGGTATAAAAATCCCTCATATACGCCTCCACATCCGCCCGGGCGCCCTTGAACACCCCCGGCGTCTCCATTTTCAGGGACACGCAGGCGGTTGCGTACCGCAGGGCCTCCTCCATGCCGGCCCCGGTCATCCGCATGGCCAGGTACGCGCCGAAGGTGGTGTCGCCCCGGCCCGTCCGGCCGGAGAGGTTCCGCGCCTTCACCGGGCAGGTAAACAAATCCTTTCCATCGTAGGCCAGCATTTCGGTGTTGTGGGAGATCACGATCTCCTTGGCGCCCCAGCCGTACAGCCGCTTCGCCGCCTCCGCCCGGTCGGTCAGGCCGGTCAGAATCTCCGCCTCGGCGGCGTCGGTCTTGAGGAAGTCCATATAGGGCAGGTATTTCTCCTTATCCGCCCAGTCGCGGAAGCGGAGCTTTCCGTTTTCGTTGTGGCGGAGGAAGCCCTGCACGTCGGCGGATACCATGCCCTTTCGATGGAGGGACTCAATGAGCTCGTTGGGGAAGTCCCCGTAGAGCAGTCCCGCCAGGTGGTAGAGCCTGCATGCTGCATCCGGGATTTCCTCCGGGAGGATGGGATCGGACTGGGCGGGGCAGGAGGCGTCCCGCCGCTCCCGGTCTGGGGTAAAATAGACGTTTTTCATAAGGGTTGTCTTTTTTGACGGCAGGAGGGCGATATCTGCGGCTTCCATGTGGAAGTCTTCCAAGATGTCCTGATCCTCTGGGGCGATCTTCACCGCGGCAAAGACCTTCGCGCCTGCCGCCGTGGCGGCGGGGGTGCAGAAGGTCACCGCGCCGCCGGTGGAGCGGTCCTCGGCGCCAGTGTAATCGATATTCAGGTCCCGTGTAGCGGGACCTACTATCATAAGGTCATAAATCTTACTCATAGATTCCTCTTTCCCTGCGGCCCTGCGGGCCGCACGACTTTTTTCTTCTTTCTTTGTTGAAGGATGTTTCGTTCCGCCGCTGCGCGGCGGCGGGGGGCGGTGGTTTTTTTACTTTGGCCCAGCCCGGGCGGGGGCGTGTTTTTTGGGGCGCGCAAA
>VSNB01000056.1 GCA_009774055.1 Clostridiales bacterium | reverse complement strand
CCGGGTCAGGATATGTGACGGCGGAGGAGGGCGGCGCTTTGGTCGAATGCGGCTAAAAACATGGCGTACAGCTCCTCCATTTCCACATCGGCGGCGTATTCCTTGTATTCCTCGAACAGCTCCCGCTGCTCCTCCGTCAGCTGCTCCTCCAATCTGCGGCTGAGAGTATCCCGCTGTGCCTGGCACATGGCGCGCTTGGTTTGCAGACAGTAGGCTTCGTGGAAGTTGTCGATGATGTAGTCAAATAGTATTTGCATTAAGTCCGGCATTATGATATGCTCCTTTCTAATTCTAAATTTGATTATAATCTGAATTTTGATTTATGTCAAGAGGATTTCTATGATACGATACAAGATAAATATATTGGAAGCATTGAAAGGCGCGGGATATAATACGTACCGGCTGCACAAGGAAAAGCTTCTTTCAGATGGTACCGTTCAAAAATTACGGCGTGGTGACACAACCCTTACGATTGAAAATCTGAACGCAATTTGTGACATGCTGGAATGTCAGCCGGGAGATTTACTGGAGTGGTCCCGGCTTTAGTCCGGAAAACAGCAAATGTCCAGCTTATGCAGTCAAATAGTGTTTGCATTAAGTCCGGCATTGTGGTATGCTCCTTCCTAGTTTATATTACTATCATGCTTGCAATTGTAATTATACTCATAATTGCAATCATGTCAAGAGGAAATGAATGATTCGTTATAAAATTAATGTACTGCAAGCTTTACGCGAAGCGGGATATACAACGTATCGGTTACAAAAAGAAAAGCTGATTTCTGCGGCTACCGTACAAAAAATTCGCACAGGTAATACATCCCTTTCGGTTGAAATGGTCAATATTATCTGCGATATACTGAGATGTCAGCCTGGAGATCTGCTGGAATGGTATCCGGCGGATCCGGAAAACAGCGGGCCGGGGGGATAAAATTTATTGTCAAGGTGCGCCGCAACAGCCTTTTGGTCAGCCCGGCTGCGCTGATCCGGTACCTGATCGGGCATCGACTTGCTTCAGCACATGAAAGCTCGGAGGTTTGTCTTCCCTCAAGTGCAATCCGAAAAACAGGGGAAGTTGCCGGAAACAGGGCAGCTTTTGGGGAGATTTATTTGAGAGGGCGGTCTGGCACGGGGCGCAAGGCTTCGAATAGAACCCCGGGAGCTCCAGCGTGTAAGGCGGTAGGGTCTGCCGTTTACATCCTCAAATAGACGCTTCGCCTGATCCATGGGAGTCGCCTAATTCAGGCCGGACGGACTCCAGTGGAAGCGAAAAAAATAATAACCCCCGTCATGCGAAGGATTCTCAAGGGACGGAACGTCCCTTGAGGGTGCTTTTGGTTCTTTTCCCACAAGGGAAAAGAACGCCCCCGCGCCGGCGAGGCGCGAATCTAAAATAAGAAGAGAGCCCCGCCGCCCCGCAGGGGCGGCGAAAGAAGGAATCTGCCATGGCGAACAATAAAATCGAAATAACGGGATTAAGAAAAAGATGGCTGGTCAGCTCCCTGAGCCCCATTTTTATTGTGGCGCTCCTGATTGCGGGGACCTTCTGCGTCGTCATGGCCAATTATTATTACAACATGATGCTCGACGGACTGAAAACCCGGGCCGCCCACGCCAGCGACTATTTTACCAGCAACACCATGACCAGCATCGGCGAATTCTACCAGTACGCCAACAGCTTCGCAGCTGAATTTTCCGAGCGGGACCGGATGGAGCTCCAGTTTATCTCCTCCTCCGGCAAGATCTTGGTCAGCTCCTACGGCCTCACCGCCGGCATGGCTCCCGGCACGCCGGACATCAAGGACGCCTTCCAGTCCAAGCAGATCGAGCCCTTCCGGGGGGTGGACCCCCACACGGGGGAGCATATCATGTCCGTCTGTGCGCCCCTGCTGCTGGACGACCAGGTGGTGGGCGCCATGCGGTACGTCACCTCCATGTCCGCCGTGTCCAGGGAGCTGCTGGTTACCGTGGGCGTGGCGCTGGGCCTGCTGATTCTGGGCGTGGGCATGGTATACGTGTCCAACATGGTCTTTATCAACAACGTGGTGGAGCCGGTGGCGGAGGTGACGGAAACCGCCAAGCGCATTGCCGGCGGCAGCTACGGCACCCAGATGGAAAACCACTACCGGGACGAGATCGGCCAGCTCATCGACGCCATCAACAACATGTCCTCCCAGATCAGCAAGAGTGAGAAGATCAAGTCGGAGTTTATCTCCTCTGTCTCCCACGAGCTGCGCACGCCCCTTACGGCCATCAACGGCTGGGGGGAGACGCTGCTGGGGGACAGCGACCCCAAGCAGCTCAGGCGCGGGGTAGGCATCATCCTGAAGGAGTCCCGGCGGCTGACCAACATGGTGGAGGAGCTGCTGGACTTCTCAAAAATGCAGGACGGGCGTTTTACCCTCAATATCGAGCAGGTGGACGTCCAGGCGGAGTTTGAGGACACCATATACACCTATATGGAGCTTTTCAAGCAGGACGCCATCGAGCTGCACTACGAGAGCGGCGACGAGCTTTTTCCACCCATCCCCAGCGACCCGGAGCGGCTCAAGCAGGTGTTCTGCAACGTGCTGGACAACGCCGCCAAGCATGGCGGCGCGGGCCGGCGAATTGACGCCGCCGCCGTCTGCGGCGGGGGGAAGATCGTTGTGACGGTCCGGGACTACGGTCCCGGCATCCCGGAGGCGGAGCTGCCCTTTGTGAAGCAGAAGTTTTATAAGGGGTCCTCCAAGGCCCGGGGCAGCGGCATCGGGCTGGCGGTATGCGAGGAGATTATTCGTCTCCATGAGGGGACGTTTGAGATTGGCAACGCCGAAGGGGGAGGGTGTATCGTTACCATCACCCTCCCGGCGGAGTGATTTCATTTTCGCCGCCTCCGGCGGCGAACGGGATTTAATCTGCCGCCGCTGCGCGGCGGCTCCGCTTCTCTTCTTCCCGGAAGCTCCGGGCTCCCGCGCCCGGACGGCGGCCTACTTTTGGCCCGCGCCAAAAGTAGGCAAAAACGCGCTTGAACCTACGGTTCAAGACTCCCTGGACGGGCAGGCGCGTGCGCGCCTTTGCCCTATACGGGGGATAAAGGACTGTGCGGCGGGTTTGGTTGATAGGCGAAGCCTCCGAATTTCTGGTCCTACGGGTATCTAATCTAGTGGCTTGGCGGTTGACCAACTCCGCCTGCCGGCCTGTTAAAGGGGTAGGGTCTGCTAGGGGGCCTTCTAACGGGACTGCCCCGGGAGATTCAGCGTGTAAGACGGTAGGGTTTGCGTTTATATCCTCAAATAGACGCTTCGCTCGATCCATGGGAGCCGCCTGCTTCAGACCGGACAGGCTCCAGTGGAAGCGCAAAAAACAAACACCCCCGTAATGGAGGAGGATTCTTAAGGAACGTAGTTCCTTAAGCGATCTTTTGCTTCTTTTCGCTCGCGCGAAAAGAAGGCCCCGCCGCCGGCGAGGCGGCAAAGGTAAAATAAGAAAAGAGCCCCGCCGCCCCGCAGGGGCGGAATGAAACATCCTTCGACGAAGAAAGAAGAAAGGAACCCCCATGGCAGAAAAACAATTTAAAACAACCATCGGCGGCCAGGCCCTCATCGAGGGCATCCTGATGAGGGGCCCCGAAAAACAGTGTATCGTAGTCCGGGGCCCGGAGGGTCTGGTCATCAAGGAGGAGGAACTGAAGCTTATTAAGGACAGGTACCCCATCCTGGGGTTGCCCTTCCTCCGCGGCAGCGTCACCTTCCTGGACAGCATGGTCAAGGGCGTAAAAGCCCTCATGTTCTCCGCCGACTACTTCCCCGAGGAGGCGGGGGTGGAGGAACCCTCCAAATTCGAGCAGTGGCTGGACAAAAAGCTGGGCAACGAAAAAATGGAGAAGGCGGTGATCGGCTTCTCCGTGGCGCTGGCGGTGTGCTTCTCCATTGGGCTGTTTATGCTGCTGCCCACGTTTTTGGCCAGCTTCGTGGAGAAGGTCACGGACAGCGTGCTGGTCCGGAACCTGGCGGACGCGGCGCTGCGCATCGCCATCTTTATGACCTATATGATCGCCGTCTCCCGGATGAAGGACATCCGGCGGACCTTCTCCTACCACGGCGCGGAGCATAAAACCATCTTCTGCTACGAGAAGGGCCTGGAGCTGACGGTGGACAATGTGCGGATGCAGTCCAAGCACCACCCCCGGTGCGGCACCAGCTTCCTGCTCATCGTTATTATCGTGGCGATCCTCATCAATACCGCGATCTTCGCCCTGTTCCCGGTGGACAACGTCTTCCTGCGGATGCTGGTGCAGCTGCTCCTGCTGCCCCTGGTGGTGGGCATCACCTATGAGTTCAACCGCTACGTGGGGGGCCACGACAACCCGGTGACCAATTTCCTGGCGAAGCCCGGCCTCTGGATGCAGAACTTTACCACCTTCGAGCCGGACGACTCCATGATGGAGGTGGCGATTGAGGCCCTCAAACGAGTGATCCCCGCCGAAGAGGGCAAGGATCGGTGGTGACGGCGGGGGATGATTACCTACCAGAATTTATACCTGGACGTCCGGCGGCAGCTGCTGGCGGCGGGGCTCCCCGGCGCGGGGCTGGAGGCCCGGGAGCTGGTCTGCGCCGGCAGCGGGAAGAGCCGGGGGGAATTTTACCGGGACGGCGGCCTGTATACCTCGCCGGAGATCGAGGAGGCGGTCCGGGCCCTGGTCCGGCGGCATCTGGACGGCGAGCCGGTGGCGTATCTGATCGGGGAGTGGGAGTTCTGCGGCCTGACCCTGGAGGTCACGCCGGCGGTGCTGATCCCCCGCGTGGATACGGAGACGCTGGCGGAGGCGGCTGTCGGGTTCGCCAGGTCCCTGGGGAAATGCCGGCTGCTGGACCTGTGTACCGGCAGCGGCTGTATCGGGCTGGCGGTGGCGGCAAACGTGCCGGACTGCCGCGCTCTGCTGGGGGATATTTCCGAGGAGGCCCTGGGGGTCTGCCGGCGGAACGTCCGGCGGTGCGGCCTGACGGACCGGGTGAAGGCGGAGGCGCTGGACGCCCTGGCCCCGCCGCCGGAGGCCATCGGCCTGTTTGACTGCATCACCTGCAACCCGCCCTACATTACCCGGGCGGAGATGGAAGCTCTGGATCGGTCCGTGAAGGACTTCGAGCCCCATCTGGCCCTCTGCGGCGGGGAGGACGGGCTGGACTTCTACCGGGCCGCCGCGAAAAACTGGAAAAACGCCCTGACGGAAAAGGGGCGTCTATATTTCGAGGTTGGCGCCGGCCAGGCGGGCCAGGTCCGGCGTCTGATGGCCGGCGAGGGCTTTGCGGACATCAACATCCTTCCCGACACCCAGGGGATCGGCCGGGTGGTGTATGGGACGCGGAATCATGAAAAAGAGGCGGTCGTATGAAATACACTTCTTATCGAGGACAACGGAGCGGCGGCGTGCGGAACTCCCTTCTGGTCCTGCTGCTGGGGCTGACCCTGGGCGTCCTGGGCAAGTGGGCGGACTTCCACAGCCCGCTGCTGTCGGACCTGACCAGCGGGGTGCAGCTGTGGATCTTCCTGGGCTGCGTCCTGGCGCTGTACAGCCGGACGCCCCGGCGGGCGGCCCTCCGGGTGGTTCTGCTGCTGGGCGGGATGGTGGCCGCCTACTATGTGACGGCCCTGGTTATGAGGGTCGCGTGGTCCCGAAGCCATGCGATCGGCTGGGGCATCGCGGCGGCGGTGTCGGCGGTTCCAGGCTATCTGCTGTGGTACGCCAAGGGGCGGACCAGGCGGGCGTGGCTGCTGAGCCTGGGCGTGGCGGCGGCGCAGATCGCCGTCATGCTCGCGCTGTCCGGCGGCGTGCGCGTTCTGGACCTGGCGATCATCCTGCTGACGGCGGCGGTATTGCTGCTGGATAAGTTCGGGAGGGGCCGGCGATGACGTTTCTCGATACCGCGTTTCTGAAAGACGAGGAGATTCGGCTGGTTTTGGAAAAGACCGTGGAGGCGGACCCGGCAAAGGACTGGCTGCCCGCCTACCACTTCGCCATCTGCGATTTAGCGGGGACGAAAATGGGGGCCTGCGACCTGCGGATCGGGCATAACGCGCGGGTGTACTACGGCGGCGGCATCGGCTACCGGGTGGAGGAGCCTCACCGGGGGCATCACTACGCCGGAAAGGCGTGTTTGCTGTTGTTTGAATTGGCGAGGCGGCACGGGATGGAGTATGTTATCATTACCTGTAGCCCGGACAACCGGCCCTCCCGGAGGACCTGCGAATGGCTGGGCGGGGAGCTGCTGGAGATCGCGGAGCTGCCGGAGGACAATGATATGCGCATGGAGGATGGGGAGACGCATAAGTGCATCTACCGGTTTTATCTACAGAAAGGGGAAATAAAATGAAAAGAAAAGCATTTGCCGTCATTGCTGTGATTGCAGCAGTTGGCATAATAAGCGTTTATCTGCTGACCAGGCCCAAGGCGCTGGGCAATATGAGCGGCAGCTGTTCCGAGCAGACCACCGAGACTTCCGACATTTCGTTTTCGGGGGAAGCAGGCGGCAGAATAAAGTTTTCATTCAAGTCTGATATAATAAGCGGGGACCTGGATATAGCCTTGTATGATTCGGCGGGAAATGAAGTGTATGTGCTGGATAGGGCAAGTGAACTGGAGACTTTTTTCACGCTGGAACGTTCGGATACCTATACGTTAGCCGCTGAATGCAATGACTTTATTGGAACGTATGAAATATTTCTTTATTCGCTGGATTAGGGCATGTTTCGCAGACGATAGAACTGCCCATTTACAGAACCGTCAGGGCGATGGGCGCTTAACGCTGGAAAAGGACGTGCATTTTATTATGAAGCTGAATCATGAAACGGAAAGGATGATGGCCGAGCGGTTCGGGAAGGACTCCATGATCGCGCTGGCGACGGTGGACGACGGCCTCCCCTGTGTCCGAGCCGTCAACGCCTGCTATGAGGACGGCGCGTTCTACGTCATCACCCACGCCCTCTCCAACAAGATGCGGCAGCTGGCGCGGAACCCCGCCGTTGCCATCGCCGGAGAGCGGTTCACCGCCCGGGGCACAGGCGTCAGCCTGGGGTACATCGAGAGGGAGGAAAACCGCCGGATTGCGGACAGGCTGAAGGAAGCCTTCGCGTCGTGGCTCGGCAGCGGGCATGTAGATTTAGAGGACGAAAACACCGTCCTCCTGTGCATCCGGCTGGAGAGCGGCACGCTGTTTTCCACCGGCACGCGGTACGATATAGAATTCTGAACGGAAATAAATTGAACATAAGGAGAACGCCCATGGCTGAAAAAGACAAGAAACTGACTAAAACCGCCTCAGTGGCCAACGACAAGAAGGAAGCCATCCAGACCGCCATGAAGAATATCGAGAAAATATATGGCAAGGGCTCCATCATGCGCCTGGGGGACCAGACCAACCTGAACGTGGAGGTTATCCCCACCGGGTCCCTGGCCCTGGATCTGGCCCTGGGCATCGGCGGCGTGCCCCGGGGGCGGATCATCGAGATCTACGGCCCCGAGTCCTCCGGCAAGACCACCCTGGCCCTCCACATCGTGGCCCAGGCCCAGAAGGCCGGGGGCGAGGTGGCCTTCGTGGACGCGGAGCACGCCCTGGACCCCACCTACGCCCGGGCCCTGGGGGTGAACATTGACGATATGCTGATCTCCCAGCCGGACACCGGCGAGCAGGCCCTGGAGATCACCGAGGCCCTGGTCCGCTCCGGCGCGCTGGACGTGGTGGTGGTGGACTCGGTGGCCGCCCTGGTGCCCCGGGCGGAGATCGAGGGCGAGATGGGGGACAGCTTTGTGGGCCTCCATGCCCGCCTTATGAGCCAGGCCCTGCGCAAGCTGGCCGGCGCCATCAACAAGACCAACTGCGTGGTGGTGTTCATCAACCAGCTGCGGGAGAAGGTGGGCGTCATGTATGGCAACCCGGAGGTCACCACCGGCGGCCGGGCGCTGAAGTTTTACGCCTCCGTCCGCATCGACGTGCGGCGGGTGGAGACGCTGAAGGCCGGCGGCGAAATGATCGGCAACCGCACCAAGGCCAAGGTGGTGAAAAACAAGATGGCCCCCCCGTTCCGGGAGGCGGAGTTTGATATTATGTACGGCGAGGGCATTTCCCGGCTGGGCGAACTGCTGGACCTGGCGGTGAAGCTGGATCTGGTGCAGAAGTCCGGGTCCTGGTTCTCCATGGGGGAGACGCGGCTGGGCCAGGGCCGGGACGCCGCCAAGCAGTACCTCAAGGACAACCCGGAGGTGGCCGACAATCTGGAGGCCGCCATCCGCCGGGACTTCTTCAAGCTCATGAGCACCCAGTCCCAGGCGGCCGCCCGCGCGGCGGGCCGTGCGGTGGACGTGTCCGCCGAGGACTTTGACGACAGCGACGACGATGTGTAACCTACAGGCCATCTGAGAAAAGGAGGTATCCCCATGCTGAAAAAAGCGCGCATTATTTCCATGATTATCCTGGCGGCGTCCATCGCCGTCACCGCCGGAATGGCGGTGGAGAACCTGGTACTGGCGATTATCGCCCTGGCCAGGAAGCGGGAGCGGCGGTAGGCCGCGCGGAAGGCCCCTCCCCCGGCTGCGGGGGAGGGGCCTCTGTAGGGGGGCGTTACTTCTGCTCGTTGAGGTACAGGCTTACCCGGTTGGCCAGCAGGCGGAGGGTATCGTCCAGGGTCCTGTCCCCGGCGAAGTAGGGGCCGGCGGCTTCCGTCACAAGGTCCACCAGCTTTTGGTCTACAAGGAGGGAGGACCGGGTCGTGCTGTTAAATAGCTCTTTAACCCGTTTGTAGTTCTCTGTCGTTAAAACATCGTGCCTGCCGTGATTTCCGTCATTAAGAGGTCTACGCCCTGCTTGCCGCCCTCGGAAAGCTTGGTGTAGTCCCTGACCTCGATCTGCACTTCTCCCTTGTGTTCCCGATTAAACTCGTACAGCGCTTTCTGGTTCACACCATTTGCGCTGAGTTGGGCATAGATCAGGGTGGTGACGCCTGGGTCCGGGGGCGGCTCCCGGCCGCCTGCGGAGCAGGCGGTGAATGCCAGCGCCGCCGCCAGCAAAAATACCCAAAATCGCTTCATTTGCCCGCCCTCCTTTGTTTTTATACCTCCAGTGTACCATACCCCGCCGCAGATGGCAAGAAACTATGCAAGGACAGATTGCATCCGCCCCTGCATAGTTCTTTTATTTCTGTTCATTGACATACAGCCCTACCCGGTTCTGAATCTGACCGATGGTTTCGTCCAGTGTTTTGTCTCCGGCGAAGTAGGGGCCACAGGAGTCAAGCACAATATTATAAACGGTGCGGTCGCATAAATCTGTCTTTTCTATACTGTTGTAAAAGGACATAAATTTCTCATATTCTGTTTCTGCCAACGGCAAAAGTTCAAAGGATATGGACCCGAAATTATTGTAAGCCGTCAATTCTCCCTCCCGGTCTTCCATGGCCGCTGCTTTGAGCTTCAAGAAATCGCCGCTGTTGATCGGGAAGCCAACATGCTCCGCCCAATTTTCCACATATGGTTCCTCTGCTGATGAATATCGCTGCTCCAGGGGTAGAAGCAGCCATCGCAGAAATTCCCATCCCGCCTGCTTGTCCTTGCATGTGGAACTCATTGCCAGTCTGGTATCTGAAATGGCGAAGCTGCTGCCTACACTGCCATCCTCTACAGGAAAGCCGACGCAGGAAGCGCCTCCTCCAAAAATAATATCGTAGAGTTTATCATATAGACGAATGCTATCAAAATTTGCTACCAATGGGCAGCTCAGCATTTGCAGTCCGCCATCCATCTGCTGGCACATCGCCTCGTTAGCCGCAGCTACATCCGACCAATCAAAGTCTGCGGGACGGCTATTAACAAATTCCAAGGCAGTTCGGAATTTGCGGCTGTCAAAATCGCATTGCCCTGTACTCCAATCAACATAGCTGTCGATGTTCATTGAAAAAATAACGTTGAATATCGCTTCTTTTGTATAGAACGGTTCTAAAATGACTGCTCCGTCCGGCATTTTTGCAAATGCCGACTGTAAATCAGTCAAAGACCAGCTGGTTCTGTTTCCAATTATCCGTTCCGGCCCCACAAGGGTGTTGATACAGACTGATTCAAATACAGTATACAGTTTCCCATCTACCTCCGCCGCCTTCAGCGGGGCTTCCATTACGCCCTCCCTGCCCAAATCAGGGTCATTTTCTATATAAGGCCACAAATCCTCCAGATATCCCCTCAAAGCCATCTGCCGGTAGGGAAGGTCATCGCCCAGATCAATAATATCGGGGCTGTTTCCAGTAATCATATCCGTGACCAGACGGTTCCATCCGGTTTTGCCCATGCTGCTGGTCTGTGAGTAATCCTTGACCTCAATGGATATGCCTGTGTGGGAATCGTTGAAGCGCAGGATATTTTCCCGGTCTATTCCTTCCGGGTTAGTGGTGGCGTAAATCAGAACAGTCTTTTCAAGGGCGGAAGGTTCCTTAGGCTCCTGGCCGCCTGCGGAGCAGGCGGCCAGGAGAAACGCCGCCAGCAGCAGGCTCCCCCATATACGATATTTCTTCACGGCAACACCCCTCCTGTCGTTCGATGTCTTATTCTACCACGCAAAAAGCAGCGGCGCAAGGGGTTCCCCGCGCCGCTGGAGTTACTTCTGTTCATTGACATACAGCCCCACCCGGTTTTGAATCAGGGTAATGGTTTCGTCTATGGTTTTATCCTCGGCGAAATAAGGGCCTGCGGCCTCCCAGATAATATCTGACAATTTGTCATCAGGCCAGTAAATCTGCGTGGTAGAATTGATGAGTGTCTCAAAGCGCTGGAGATCATTTTGATCCGGCGGCTCTACCACGAATTTGACCTTACCGTAATTAGCGGCTACCGGTGGGACGTCTGCTTCCGCCGCCATATCAACCCGGTTTCCCATTTCATAGTCTTCTCGATTGACAGGAATTCTGATGCTGAAATATTTGCGGGTCCTCTCCATACTCCCCCAATTGTACCTCCTGACGATCAGCTTGCGCATGAAGTCCCATGCGGCTTCTTTATCCTTGCAGGTCGAGGACATTGCCAGCGTATTCCCGTGTAGGAGGAAGGAACTGCCAAAACTGCCGTCTGCTGTCGGATACCCAATATAAGAGGCGGGCTCTCCGAAGTAAGTATCCTCGAAGGGGATGTCTTCCAGCCAGCCAATTGTCACAGGAGCAAGCAGCTGCCTGCCGTTTAGGATTCTCCGGACTACTTCATCCTGTACCTCCTCGGGGGAAAGGGCAGTTTCGGATTGCTCAGGGAAACATTTCAAGAAACCTAACAGATTGCGGAATTCATCGCTGTCGAAGAAACACTGTCCGCTTTCCCAGTCTACATACCGGCTTAGCGTGGGAGAGATTAAGTTGGAATACACATCGTCTCTTACTGCATCGTATCGCAAAATACTTGAATCTTCCGGCATAACGGCAAAGGCTTCCATCAGTTCCTCTAGAGTCCAGCCGAACTGATCCCCCACCAGGCTCTCGGGGCCGATCATTGTTGAGACGGAAAATTCCTTGAAAAGCATATAAAGACCGCCGTTTACCTCGGCGGCCTTCAGCGGCGCTTCCAAAACGGCATCCCGCCCCAGTTCCGGATCGCTTTCAATATAAGGCCATAAATCCTCCAGATAGCCTTTCTGAACCAGCTGGCGGTAGGGCATCCAATATTCAACGGTCATATCTGTATCGTGCTTGGGGTTTTGAAGACTTATATCCAAATCAATACCAGAGTAGCCTGCTTCCCACGACATGCCATATTTGTGCGTTATGACAGCATGTCTGTGCAGGTCTATGATGTCCGGAACCCGGCCGGCCATCAGTTCCAGCAAGAGTCGCTCCGGACCGCCTTCATTCGAGTAATCCCGGATTTCGATCTGCACATCTTCATGGTCCTCGTTAAAGTGGTCTACATTCACTTGGATCATGTTGGATATTGGATTGAGGGAGGCATAGATCAGAATTCCCTCCTCTGGCTCCGGTGGCAAGGGCTCCTCCCCGCCTGCGGAGCAGGCGGAAAACAGCAGGATGCATGCCGCCAATACATTTAGCGCGCGTTTCTTCACAGCAATATCCCTCCTGTCGTTTGATGCCCTATTTTACCACGTAAAAAACAGCGGCGCAAGGATTTTCCCGCGCCGCTGGGGTTACCTGTTCTCATTGACATACAGCTCCGCCCGGCTCTGAATCAGCCGAACCGTCTCATCCAAGGTTTTATCCCCGGCAAAGTAGGGGCCGGCGGCCTCCATCACGAGGTCCACCAGCTCCTGGTCCACCAGGAGGGAGGAGCGGGCCGTGCTGTCGCAAAGCTCTTGAATCCGCGCATGTTCCTTCCTTGTCAAAGGGAGGAACTGAATGATTTCTGTGCCTATACGGGTATAACAAAGGTCCGTCATAGCCGCTCGTAATTCTGTTCTATACCACGTCTTACCGACATGGAACCCCCTTATCTCATAATTAACAGGCAAATTATACATCTGCCTCATATACAGCCAGGCCGCTTCCTTGTCCCGACAGGTGGAGGACATGGCCAGCTTGATGCCGACAGGCTCAAAATAACTGCCAGAGCTGCCATCATCCACCGGATACCCCACATAAGACGACTCTCCGAAAAACCAATCATACCGAGTTCTCCACTCCCCCCAGTGCCCAAACCCAGCGTCCTCCAGCATAACTACGCCATCCCTGAGCCGGTTGAAATGCTCACTCTGCGCCTCGAGCTGATTTGCGCAGACCCGCTCCAAGTCATGCTGGTCCGGCAGACAACTGGTAAGCTCCAGAAGGGAGCGGAATCTATCTCCATCAAAAAAGCACTTCCCCTCCTCCCAGTCTATGAACAGATCCGAAAATCCGTATAGAAGCGAGGTAAAGAAGCGCTGCTTCACAGAGGGATCCTTCCAATTATGGTAATCCTCCAGAATCACAGAACCATCTGGCATAGCGGCGAAGATGTTCAGCAGTTCCTCCGGCGTCCAGCCGGGGTGGTCGCCTACCACCGATTTTGCGCCTACCAACGTATGGAGCTGGACCTTTTCAAAGATGGCGTAGAGCCCTCCGTTGATCTTGGCCGCTTGCAGCGGGGCCTCCAGGACCCCCTTTAAGAGCCCGTTTTCTCCCCGTCCCAGACCTGGGTCCTCTTCAATATAGGGCCATAGGTCCTCCAAGTATCCCTGTTCCGCAAGCCGCCGGTAGGAAAGCTGGCTGGTTTCTCCTGAGGTACCCAGTTCAATAATATCGGGACCCCTGCCTGCCGTGATTTCCGTCATTAAGAGGTCTACGCCCTGCTTGCCGCCCTCGGAAAGCTTGGTGTAGTCCCTGACCTCGATCTGCACTTCCCCCTTGTGCTCCAGATTGAACTTATTCAGTACTTCCTGGTTCACGCCATTTGCGCTGAGTTGGGCATAGATCAGGGTGGTGACGCCTGGGTCCGCTTCTAGCACGGCCTTTTGGCCGCCTGCGGAGCAGGCGGTGAACGCCAGCGCCGCCGTCAGCAAAAATACCCAAAACCGCTTCATTTGCCCGCCCTCCTTTGTTTTTATACCTCCAGTGTACCACATTCCGCCGAGGATAGCAAGAAACTATGCAAGGACAGATTGCATCCGCCCCTGCATAGTTCTTTTATTTCTGCTCATTGACATACAGCCCTACTCGGTTCTCGATCTGGGCAATGGTTTCGTCCAGGGTCCTGTCCCCGGCGAAGTAGGCACCGGCTACCTCCGTCACGATGTCAACCAGTTTCTTGTCCGCGAGGATAGAAGACCGGGTTGTACTATTGAATAGACTTTCGGCCCGCCGGAGGTCCTCCGCCGTTAAAACATCAAAATGAAGTATTTCACCGCTATGTGCGGAAGCGTGCTCCCATTCCATAACCTCTTTTATTACCCGTTCATAAGCGCTCCTGCTGACAGGGATTGCCTGATATACATAGTCATGCAGACTTTTAGGCAAGTAAAACATCTGGCGCATATACTGCCAGGCCGCTTCCTTGTCCCGGCAAGTGGAGGACATAGCTAGTTTGATGCCAACAGGTCTAAAATAACTGCCGCTACTGCCGTCATCCACTGGATATCCTACACAAGCCGCCCCGTTGAAATAGAGATCAAACTCTTGTATGTTCGACATTTGCTCAAAGCCGATGTCCTCCAGCATGACTGAGCCGTCCCTCAGCCGGCTGACATGCATTCTGAGCGCTTCAGCCCGGTTCGTGCATTTCTTTCTGTACTCATACTCATCGGACATTTGATTAGCAAGCTCCAAAAAGGAGCGGAATTTCTCACTGTCAAAAAAGCACTGTCCATTCTCCCAATTTACAAACAGGTCAGGAAATCCATATAGGAAGGAGCTGAGCAAATGATTTTTTACAGAGGGATTCTCCCAATCCCAATGATTATCCAGAATCACAGTCCCCTCCGGCATAGAGGAAAAGGATTCCAGCAGTTCCTTTACCGTCCAATTGGTACGGTCGCCTACCACCGCTTTCGCACCTATCAGCGTATGGAGCCGAACAAATTCAAAAATAGCAAAAAGTCCGCCATTAACCTCGGCTGCTTTTAGCGGGGCTTCCATGACTAAACCCGGAGCCGCTTCGATATAAGGCCACAGGTCCTCTAAATATCCTTTTTCTGCAAGCTGCCGGTAGGGAAGCAGGCTCGTCTCTCCAGCGGCGCCCAGCTCGATGATGTCGGGCCCTTTGCCAGCTGCGATCTCTGTCATCAGAAGATCAACTCCCTGCTTGCCGCCCTCGGAGAGCTGTGTGTAATCCCTGACCTCAATCTGCACTTCTCCCTTGTGCTCCAGATTAAATGCGCTCAGCCTTTTCTGGTCCACGCCGTTCTCGCTGATCTTGGCGTAGATCAAGGTGGTGACGCCTGGGTCCGGGGGCGGCTCCTGGCCGCCTGCGGAGCAGGCGGAAAACAGCAGGATGCATGCCGCCAATACACTTAGCGCACGTTTCTTCACAGTAATATCCCTCCTGTTGTTTGATGTCTTATTTTACCACGCCAAAAGCAGCGGCGCAAGGGGTTCCCCGCGCCGCTGACGTTACCTGTTTTCATTGACATACAGCATCGCCCGCCGCTGAACCAGGTCTACGGTTTCGT
>VSNB01000055.1 GCA_009774055.1 Clostridiales bacterium | reverse complement strand
GGATTCACCGTCCTGCCGGACAAGGGGTTTGAGGAGTTTCGCCGGGAGGAGTTCGACTGCCTGGTCCTGCCGGGCATCTGGGAGCCGCTGCCCCCTCTGCTGGATGAAAGGAATATCCGATTTTTGGAGCAGTTCCGGGGAGACAAGGGAATCGTCCTTGCCGCCATATCCTCCGCACCGTTATTATTGGGGAAGGCAGGGCTGCTGGAGGGGAAGCGGTTTACGCACGGCGTATTTGAGGAATTTTTGGACGCGTTCCCGGTGGTGCCCAGAGAGGGAGTTGTCCGCACGTTTCTGGTGGAGGACGGAAATTTGATTACCGCTTACGGCGGAGCGTTCCGGGAGTTTGCGGCGGCAGTGGGTCATAAAGTGGGCATTGACTGTTCAGATACCGTCTTTTCCGATATGTCGGGGGAAAACTATACGGAAGAGGATTTCATCTTCCATCTTCCGCCAGAGATCATGGAGGAGGCACGGGGTGCTTGGGACAATTGGTTGGAGGAAGCGGGCCTGCGCGGCTGATATTCAGTTTACAAGGTGCAATTTGCACACCTTTTGTTCAGCCCGGTGTGCGATCCGGTACCTGGATCGGGGTTCGACTTGCTTTAGTGCCTATAAACTCGGAGGTTTGTCTTCCCTCAACAGTGTCCGGGAAAGAGGGGAAAGTTGCCCGATAAGATGCAACCTCCCGCTAAATTTTCAGGACAGCAACCGGCGCTGCGCATTCTCGTACTGAACCACCCCGCTGCTTCGCCTGACGATAGGGCGTATCCGCAGACGCTTCGCCTCCTGGCGGCCCAAAGCACCACGCAGGACAGACAGTCTACCAGATCGTAGCGCAAAATAATTACCCCCGTAATTTGGAGGATCCTTAAGGGGGCCCGCCCCCTTGAGCGTGCTTTTGCTACTTTTCCCACGAGGGAAAAGTAGGCCCCCGTCCCCCCGCAGGGGACAAAGATCCCGCCCCGGCAGGGGCAACGAAAGGAGGAAACGGTTTTGCTCAGACCTATCCATTTTGCATAGCCGCGGCTATTGCAAATAAGTAAATAGAGGTAATAGCCGCCGTATCGGAAACAGATACAGGAGATACGATGCGCTATTCAAACAGAAAAGAATACAAGGTCGTCCACAAGTGCGCCCGCTGCGGACGGAAGGCCGTTTTTATCAATACCGGGCGGTTCCGGGTCAATGCCAACAAGAACAAGCTGGACGTCTGGCTGATCTACCAGTGCAGGAAGTGCAGGCATACGCTGAACATCCCCATTTATGCGCGCGTCCCGCCGCAGAAGATTCCGAAGGAGCTCTACGAGGGCTTCCTTGCCAACGACGAGGCGCTGGCATGCCAATACGGCGCCGACGCGGCGCTGTTCAAGCGCAATCATCTGCAGATTATGGCGTAGCAGATGCCGGACCTCCTTTTTCGCAGACGGTAAGGGCGCACGATACGCGGTCGCAGACCATGTATCGTGCGCCTCTGTTTCGCGGCGGGATTCTTCATTTTTACAGCCTTGCCGCAATTTCCAGCACGGCCTCCCCGCAGCGTGCAAATCTCCTCCGGATGGCAGACTCGTTCCAGAATGTGAAAGGTTTTCTCCTTGAATGCGCCAATGATGACCTCTCAGAGCAGATACGCTTTCATATCCCCGACAAACTGGCCGCCGCATCGCGCAAGCTCGCCAAGCACACGGTCAATCCCTTGTTCGCTCCTGTACCAATTATCCTTTTGTAAAGAACTCGCAGTCGGATTGATAATTGCCGTCGTATATATCCGCCTTTGCGCGAACGCCAGGCCATTTATCACGCTTGACGCTGACGCCGTCTGACGGGATAAGCCATTTCGCATAGCCCCTGCGGTACAGCTTCGCTGCATATTCGGGCTGTTCGGGGTGTGAGCCGCCGGGCAGAAAGACGGCGTCGACCTTTTCGGGTGCGTCAGAAACAAATATGTAGTCTGCTATGTCCGTTATGATACGGTGGTTCATTTGCAAACAACTCCTTTATCGCAATGTTCTGATCACTAATCTGTGTCAGCCAGCTTGGGCTGCAGCCTGTCATCTGGCCTTTAGCCGCGCCAGGATCCAAAAGGTAACCGGCTTAAAAACAACACAAAGGCAATAACCCAGCGCTCCGCCAATCACATTCGTAATCAGATCCGTGATGTCCGAGGAGCGGTCGAAGAACGGCTGCAGCAGTTCGATGCCCAGGCTCATCAAAAAGCAGAAAAATACCGTCACGCCGAATTTGGCCCTTTTATCCCGGGTCAGCGGAAACAGAAAGCCGAAAGGCATGGTCATGATAATGTTCAGGAGCACCTGCCGGAAAAAATCCCCTCTCCCCAGAGAAACGTCAATAAACGGTACCATATTCATGGGTTTATAGGGGTGGTCCAGCATAAACGGGATGGACGCGACCACCGGCATCATCGTAAAATAGAGCACCAGAGAGAGGTATGCATACATGAGGGTGTTGACAAGCAGTCTGTCTCTGCCCTGGGCCCTCCACTTTCCGAAAAAGACGAACGCGTACAGGAAAACCAGTACTGCAAAATCTATGAAATATTTTATCAGATATTTCATTGCATCGCTTCTTTCCGTTTACTGCCCGATCCAGGTTTGCCGGGTTGTATTTACGGCAATTATAGCACAACAATGGAGGCGAGTCAATCAGCCGGAGAGGAAGCTTTCCCGGCTTCCCCTGCGGCCCGATGCGCCTCCCGCGACCGGCGCATGCGGAACCCGCTCTATGAAAAAAGCCGCTGTCACGCGGAGCGGCGGGAAATTTACCGCAATCGGAAAAAAACGCTTGACCTTGACGCCGCGTCATGGTTTATTCTTGGTTCCAGGAGGTGAAGGAAGGGATGTATACCGTAAAAGAGCTGGCCCGCCTCACGGGCCTGACCCCCCGAACCCTGCGCTACTACGACGCCATCGGACTGCTCCGCCCCCGGCGGGGCAGGGACAACGACTACCGCCTCTACGGGCCTGAGGAGGTAGACCGCCTTCAGCAGATCCTGCTCTGCCGGGAAATGGGCCTGCCCCTGGAGGAGATCAAAAATCTGCTGGACGCACCTGGGTTCGATCGGGAGGCCGCTCTGCGGGAGCATCTCGGCCGCCTCCTGGAACGGCGAAGGGAAGTGGACGCGCTGATCCGCGCCGTTCGGCACGCATTGTCCGAAACAGAAGGAGGAAACGACATGATGGACGAAAAGAAATTCGAGGGAATGAAGCGGCAGATTATCAAGGAGAACGAAGCCGCCTACGGGAAAGAGCTCCAGGAGAAGTACGGCGAGGACGCCGTGGAGGCGCACACGGCCCGGCTGCGCGGCATGTCCCAGCAGGAGTGGGAGCAGGCCCGGCGGGACGAGGAGGCGTACAAGGCCGCCCTCCGCAGAGCCGCGGCGGCGGGGGATCCCGC
Organism: Clostridiales bacterium; assembly: GCA_009774055.1. GTDB lineage: Bacteria > Bacillota > Clostridia > Oscillospirales > Oscillospiraceae > Pelethomonas. The sequence continues at coordinate 11,794 of VSNB01000055.1, read as the reverse complement.
CGGGGCGGACGCTCGGGAGGCGGTCCGGCTCCACGCCGCCTGGCTGGCCTGCTATTGGCCCCAGGGGACGGTGACGCCCCAGGCCCACGTGGGCATGGCGGAGACGTACGTCCAGGACGAGCGGTTCGCCGCCTACTATGAGCAGATTGCTCCCGGCGGCGCGGAGTTCCTGAAGCGAGCGGTCGAGGCATACTACAGCATGCAGGCATAGCGGCGCAGGGGGATCCCCCGGACCTTTTAAGTCCGGGGGCTTCCCCTGTGCGTGTCAAAAAGCCTCTATGCGAGTCAGGAAAAATGAGGAAAAGCGTAGAAATATAAGCAAAAAGGCGGTGCAGTAAAAATGAACTGACCCACCAGAGGGCCAGCTTTTCGAGATTCAAAGCGGCAAATTTAAGCCTCATTCAGTAGGCATATTCCCAGAGTTTGTATGTGTTTTTTTATTCGCAGCGGATATAGGCAGCCAGAGGAACCTTGCCCAGCTCCGGCGGAAACCACCGGTACGCTATGTTTACCTCTATGTTCCGATGCGTCTGCCATAGGGATGGCAGACCGTTTTTCCAGGATTTTGGATAGGTTTTTTGGCGCGCAACGGGGACCGGGGCATACGCCCCGGTCCCCGGAAAAGCTATGAAAAACGGTTTATTTCTTCACCAGATACTTCCGCATATCCAGAGCGCAGGCGAAGAGGATAATGCCGCCCTTGATGAGGTACTGGAGGTCTTGGTTGATGCCGGCCATAGTCAGGCCGATGAAGATTAGGCGCAGCATCAGCACGCCGATGATACACTTTTTCTGCAGAGAACATGGACAAATCGGTCAGCATTATGTATTTTTTCAAAAAATTTTCGGGCGTGCAAGGCGGGCTTTGGCTATTATGACCAATTCCACGCCCTGTATTTGTGCGAATTGACAGACTCATAGGCCGCATGACGACTCCCCTCCCCGCCGTCCTGCCTCCAGCAGCGCGGCCTGGGCGGCCAAAGTTTCCAGCGTGTCCCCCAGCTGGGTGAATACCGCCGCCAGAACCGCCAGCCGGGCCGGCGGCAGGCGCTCGTACAGGCTGTTGGCCGTGGCCGTTACAAACAGGGTCAGTTCCCTCGGGTCCATAGGCAGCCCCCTCCCGTTTTTCCCATTCTATGTGCGGTCCGGCGGAACGGAAACCGTCCGGTTCCTTCATTTCTTCATTCTTCCTCCAGGAGAATCCGCAGCATCCGCTCCGGGTTCTCCAGAAACCGCCGGGTAACCTGGTAGTGCTCCGTCTCCCGGTAGGCGGCGGGGCGGATGCCCGCCGCCGAAAATTCCAGGATCTCCGCGCCGGGGAAGGCCATCAGGATGGGGGAGTGGGTGGCGATGATGAATTGGGCGTTCCGGTCCACCAGCTCGGCAATCTGGCCCAGCAGGGTCAGCTGGCGGGTAGGGGACAGGGCGGCCTCGGGCTCGTCCAGGAGATACACCCCGTTTCCGCCAAACCGGTTCTGGACCAGGGCCAGGAAGCTCTCCCCGTGGGAGCGGCAGTGGAGGGATACGCCGCCGTAGCTGTCGATGACCTGCGGGCTGAAGGAGGGCTCCCGGTCGATCCGGTCGATATAGCTGGCCACATTATAGAGGCTCTCCGCCCGGAGAAAGAAGCCGTCGGAGGCATAGCCCCGCTTCACCAGGGTGAGGGCCTTCCACAGCTCCGAGTGGGAGTCCTCCGTGGAGAAGCTGAAATTCCGGGTTCCGCCCTCAGGATTGAAGCCGTAGGCCACGGCGACGGCCTCCAGCAGGGTGGACTTCCCCGTGCCGTTCTCCCCCACGAAGAAGGTCACCGGCTTTCGCAGCTCCAGCGCCCCGGCTTCCATCAGATGCCGGATGGCGGGGATGGCGGGCAGGTAGGAGCCCGCTGCCAGCTGCCCGGTCAGTTTGATTCCGCTGATGTATGGTCCGGCTGTCATAGGCGGTCCCTCCCCGTTTAATTCATCGCGTCCGCGCTGCTCTCAAACATTTCCTCCAGCCGCCTGGCGGTTTCCGGACAGCCCGACAGTTCCGGGTCCCGGGCCAGGAGGTCCGCGGCGGCCTGCTGGGCCTCGTGGAGGAGGGCTATATCGCAGGTCAGGTCCGCCACCTTCAGCGACGGCAGGCCGTGCTGCCGCTGGCCGAAGAAGTCGCCGGGGCCCCGCAGGCGCAGGTCCTCCTCCGCGACTTTAAAGCCGTCCCCGGTCTGGGTCATGACCTTCAGCCGGGCCCGGGTTTCCTCGTTGCGGTTGTCGGAGATAAGGATGCAGTAGGACTTGTGCCGCCCCCGGCCCACCCGGCCCCGGAGCTGGTGGAGCTGGCTGAGGCCGAAGCGGTCCGCGTCCTCTACCACCATGACCGTGGCGTTGGGCACGTCCACCCCCACCTCCACCACGGTGGTAGACACTAGGATGTGGATCTCGCCGGCGGCGAAGGCGGACATGACCTTGTCCTTCTCCCTGGGCTTCATGCGCCCGTGGACGCAGGCCACAGCCAGATGGGGAAAGACCTGCTCCTGGAGCATTTTCGCGTACTCCGCGGCGGCCTTGCGGTCGTCGGGGATCTGGTCGTTCTCCTCCACCATAGAGCAGATGACGTACGCCTGCCGGCCGGCGGCGATCTCCTTGTCCAGGAATTTGTAGATCCGCTGGCGGTAGCTGCCGGGGACGGAGAAGGTGTCGATCTTCTGCCGTCCGGGGGGCAGCTCGTCAATGACCGATACGTCCAGGTCCCCGTAGATCATCAGCGCCAGGGTCCGGGGGATGGGGGTGGCGGACATGACCAGCAGATGGGGCCGGTCCCCTTTGGCTGCCAGGGCGGACCGCTGGGCCACGCCGAAGCGGTGCTGCTCATCGGTGACCACCAGGCCCAAGCTGCGGTAGGCCACGTCGGCGGTGATGAGGGCGTGGGTGCCGATGGCTACCTGGGCTTCCCCGCTCTCCAGGGCCGCCAGGACGGCGCGCCGCTCCCTGACCCGCATGGCCCCGGTGAGAAAAACGGTCCTGACGCCCAGCTTTTCCAGCAGGGGGGCCAGCCCCTGATAGTGCTGCTCCGCCAGAATCTCGGTGGGGGCCATGAGGGCGGCCTGCCTCCCGTTCCGGACGGCGCACAGCAGGGCGGCGGCGGCTACCATTGTCTTGCCGCTGCCTACGTCCCCCTGGACCAGCCGGTTCATGGGCCGTCCGGAGGCCAGGTCGGCGCGGATGCCGTCGATGGCCCGCCGCTGGGCCCCGGTGAGGGAGAAGGGCAGGGCGGCGTAAAAATCCCCCAGGTCTGTGTCCCGCCAGGGCTGGCAGGCCAGCTCGTCCCGGCGGCCCCGCAGGCGCTTCAGCCCGATGGCCAGGAGGAACAGCTCCTCGAACACCAGCCGCCGCCGGGCCACGGCAAGCTCCTCCTCCCCGGCGGGGAAGTGGATCTGCTCATAGGCGTAGCCGATATGGCACAGCTGCCGCTCCCGCCGGACCTGGTCCGGCAGGGGGTCCGGCAGGAGCTGCTGGCAGGCGGCAAGGCCCTGCTGCATGGCCTTTACCAGGGTCAGCTGGCTGATTCCGGCGGTGAGGGGGTAGATGGGCATAATCCGGCCTGTCTGCAGCCGCTCCCCCTCCCGCTCCACGATGGGGTTTGCCATGGCGCGTTTCCGTCCCGACGCCTCCGCCCTGCCGAAAAAGACATAGGTTTCCCCCGCGTGGAGGTTGTCCTTCCGGTAAGTCTGGTTGAAGAAGGTGACGTCCAAAGCCCCCGTCTCGTCCACCGCCCGGAGCTTTACCAGCTCCAGGCCCTTGCGGATGCGGTTCAAAGTGGGCGCAGCGGCGGCCAGGGCCTCCACACAGGCGTTCTCCCTGTCAACCAGGTCCTTGATTTTCTTATAGGCCCGCCGGTCGTCGTAGGCCCGGGGGAAATAGGAGATCAGGTCCCGGAGAGTCCGGATGCCCAGCTTCTCCAGTCCTTTGGCCCGCTGCTCCCCGATGCCCTTGACGTAGCGGACGTCAGTGGTCAGATCCGGCATGGGGGCCCTCCTCTGCTCTTTGCCCCAGCCGCCACAGCAGGGGCTCGAAATCCATCCCCTCCCGGCAGGGAGTTCCCTGCCGCCGGACGCATGCGCTGGTGAACTCCGCCGCCAGCCGGGCTGCCGCCGCCAGGGACCATCCCCGGACCAGCGCGCCGGACAGCACGCTGGCGAACAGGTCCCCGGTCCCGTGGAACTGCCCGGGGACTAGGGGCGCGGAGACAAAGATCGTCTCCCCGCTCTCCCGGTCGAAGCACACCGCCCCCGCCGTCTCCGGCGACAGGGACGCGCCCTTGAGGACTACGGAGCAGGCTCCGTCCCGGCTCAGCCGCTGGGCCCAATAGCGGCAGTCCGCCTCCCGGTCCAGGCGGATGGCATCATAATCCTCCCCCAGCAGCAGGGCGGCTTCGGTGGCGTTGGGGGTGAGGACGTCCGCCAGTTCCGCCAGACCGGACATGGCCCGGCACATTTCCGGGGTGTAGGTCCGGTAGGGCTTGCCGTGGTCCCCCATGACGGGGTCCACGATGATCCGGCAGTCCGGGCGGCGGAAGGTCCGGATGAAGTCCGCCGTCCTCGTGATCTGCTCCCGGGAACCCATAAAGCCGGTATACACCCCGTCAAAGGTCAGGCCCAGGCTTTGCCAGTGGGCCGTTACCGGCTCCATCTGGTCCGTCAGGTCCAGGAAGGTGTTGGCAGCAAAGCCGCCGGTATGGGTGGACAAGTAGGCGGTGACCACCGGGCAGCACTGGACGCCCATAGCGGAGAGTGTGGGCAGGATGACCGTCAGCGAGCAGCGTCCGAAGGCGCTGAGGTCATGGACGGCGGCAATACGGGGAGTGGGCATGGCAGCGGTTCCTTTCCATACAAATGTTTGTATCTATTATAAAATCTTGCGGCGGCTTCGTCAAGGGAGAAATTGCCGATGCCGCCGCTGTGGCGCAAATGGCTCTGCGTGTCCCAAAAGATGCTTTGCATCATTTTGGACACGCAGTGAGGCCAGCCGGACATCCGGCTGGCCTCTGCTCATCTTCCTATTTCCGCTCCTTGGAATCGACCGCCTGCCGCAGCATGGCGGAAAACGCCTCCAGGCTCATGGCCCCCAGGTCGCCCTCGCTGCGGTGACGGACGGAGACGGTACCCGCCTCCATGTCCCGGTCGCCCACTACCAGCATATAGGGGATCTTCTCCAGCTGGGCCTCCCGGATCTTCTTGCCGATCTTCTCGTTGCGGCCGTCCACCTCCACGCGGAAGCCCTGGGCGTCCAGCTTGGCGGCGACGTCCCGGGCGTACTCCGCCGCCCGGTCGGTGACGGGCAGCAGCTTCACCTGTACCGGGTTCAGCCAGGTGGGGAAGGCGCCCGCGAAGTGCTCGGTGATCACGCCGATAAACCGCTCGATGGATCCCAACAGGGCCCGGTGGATCATGATGGGCCTGTGCTTCTCGCCGTCCTCGCCCACGTACTCCAGCTCGAACCGCTCGGGCATCTGCATATCCAGCTGGATGGTGCCGCACTGCCAGGTCCGGCCCAGGCTGTCGGACAGATGGAAATCCAGCTTGGGCCCATAGAACGCGCCGTCGCCGGGATTGAGCTGGAAGTCCTTGCCCAGCTCGGTGATGGCGGCCTGGAGGGTATCCTCGGCGAAACGCCAGACCTCCTCGTCCCCCATGTGGTCCTCGGGCATGGTGCTGAGCTCGATCTGATAGGTGAGGCCGAAGGTGGAGTACATCTCGTCAAAGAGCCGCACCACGTTTTTGATCTCGTCCTTCATCTGCTCCGGCGTCATAAAGATATGGGCGTCGTCCTGGGTGAAGCACCGCACTCGGAACAGGCCGTGGAGCGCGCCGCTCATTTCGTGGCGGTGGACCAGGCCCAGCTCCGCCGCCCGGATGGGCAGGTCCCGGTAGGAATGGGGTTCGTTCTTATACACCAGCATGCCGCCGGGACAGTTCATGGGCTTGACGGCGTAGTCCTCCCCGTCGATAACGGTGGTGTACATGTTGTCCTTGTAGTGGTCCCAGTGGCCGGACTGGTGCCACAGGTGCTGGTTGAGGATGACAGGCGTGGCGATCTCCACATAGCCGTACCGCTTGTGGCACTCACGCCAGTAGTCCAGGAGGGTGTTCTTCAGCACCATGCCCTTGGGCAGGAAGAAGGGGAAGCCCGGGCCCTCCTCGCTCATCATAAAGAGGCCCAGCTCCTTGCCCAGCTTCCGGTGGTCCCGCTTCTTGGCCTCCTCAATCCGGGCCAGGTACTCGTCCAGCTCCTCCTTCCTGGGGAAGGCCACGCCGTAGATCCGCTGGAGGGTCTGGCGGCTGGAGTCGCCCCGCCAGTAGGCGGCGTTGCAGGCGGTGAGCTTGACGGCGTTGCCCTTGATCCGCCCGGTGGAGTCCACGTGGGGGCCGGCGCAGAGGTCCACGAACTCCCCCTGCTTGTAGAAGGAGATCACCGCGTCCTCGGGCAGGTCGTTGATGAGCTCCACCTTGTAGGGCTCGCCCTTCTCCTCCATGTAGGCGATGGCCTCCTGGCGGGGCAGCTCAAAGCGCTCCAGCTTCAGCTTCTCCTTGCAGATTTTCCGCATTTCCACCTCCAGCTCCTCCATCTGGGCCTCAGTGAAGGGCTGGGGGGTGTCGAAGTCGTAGTAGAAGCCGTTGTCGATGGAGGGGCCGATGGCCAGCTTTACCTCCGGGTGCAGGCGCTTCATGGCCTGGGCCAGGACGTGGGAGCAGGTGTGCCAATAGGTCTTGCGGTAGGTTTCGTTTTCAAAGGTATACAGGTTTTCCTCGCTCATGTGGAAGAGCTCCTTTCCGAAATGGGGGCAAAAAAACTTCACCCCTGCTTGATGTCAGGGGTGAAGTGCAAAACTCCACGGTTCCACCCTGCTTACGGCGCGCTGCGCGCCGTCGCTCGTGACCGCTGTAACGGGCGGCGAACGTCCCGGTCATCCCGGGCGGCTCGGGAGTGGTGGCCCCTGCCGGCGGCTTCCGCAGGGATCTCGCAGCAAAACGATCCCCTCTCTGGGCGGCGCATCCGGCGGCTTCTCCGTCATCGCTGATTTCTTAGTAATATAGCACCGGACGCGGCCTTTGTCAACGGGGAAATTTTCCGGACTCCCTCCGGACCGCCTCAGCGGTCCGGGCTTGACATAATCCGGTCGATGGTTTCCAGCAGCAGAGGCACGTCGATGGGCTTGGCCAGATGGCCGTCCATGCCGGCCTCCCGGGACTTCCGTATGTCGCTGTCGAACACGTTGGCCGACAGGGCGACGATGGGAATATTCGCCAGGGCCTTGTCCGGCAGGGCCCGGATGGCACGGGTCGCCTGCCAGCCGTCCAGCACCGGCATCTGGATGTCCATCAGGATCAGGTCGTAGGCCCCCGGGGCCGCGTCCCGGACCATTTCCACCGCAGCGGCCCCGTTGACCGCTGTCTCCACCGAGAAGCCCAGGCCGGTGAGAATCTCCGTCTCAATCTCCAGATTGATCTCGTTGTCCTCCACCAGCAAAATCCGCCGGCAGCCGGACCGCTCCGGCTGCGGCGCGGCCGCGTCGGGCTCCGGCGTCCCCTGGGGCCGGAACCGGAGGCGGAGGGTCACGGTGAAGGCGCTGCCCTTATCCACAGCGCTTTGCACCTCAATGGCGCCGCCCAGCAGCTCCGTGATGTTCTTGGCGATGGTGAGGCCCAGGCCCACGCCGTGGACGCCGCTGAGGGTGGTGTTCCTCTCCCGGGTAAAGGGCTCGAAGATCTGCTTCAGAAACGACTCGCTGATGCCCACGCCCGTGTCCCGCACCTCAATCTTGTAGACCGCGAAGGAGTGCAGCAGCTCCTCCGCCTCCATGGCGGTAATCGAGACGCTGCCGCCGGCGGGGGTGTAGGTCACGGCGTTGTTGGCCAGATACATCACCAGCTGGCCCAGCTTCTCCCGGTCGCCGCGGACGGCGTCGTGGCGTACCTGAGAGCAGTCCAGGGTGAAGGCGATATCCTTCTCCGCCGCCTGGGGCAGGAGGAAGTCCCGGACCTCCTCCAGAATCTCCCGCAGACTGCAGTCGGACTCCTCCGCCTGGGCCTCGTTGGAGTCCATCCAGGACAGCTGCAGGACCTTGTCGATCATGTCCAGCAGCTGGCGGCTGCTGGATTCGATGCGCTCCAGGTACCCCCGGGCCGCCCGGACGTCCGGCAGGCTGCTCTTGGCCAGGGCGGTGAAGCCGAAAATGGCGTTGAGGGGGGTGCGCATGTCGTGGGACATGTTGGACAGGAAGGTGTTCTTGGCGGTAATGGACAGCTGAGCGTTGTTCAGGGCCTCCTCCAGCAGCTGCTTCTGCTCCATTTCCCGGCGGATCTCGTCGTCCACCCGGCGGCACCCCATGACCAGCTGGGCCACCCGCTCCGTCTGCCCCACGGCTACGAAGCGCATCTGCAGATACTGGGTCCTGCTGCCGGCGGTGCGGTAGTTGACATAGCAGCTGGAGCTGCCCGCCAGCCGGGCGCGGATCGTATCCGGGGCGGAGGCACGGACCACCGCCTCCCGGTCCTCGGGACAGACCCACTGGTCGATATAGGCCGCCATGCTGGCGGCGTAGGGACTGACCTGGAGCCGGGCGCCGAAGATGGCGTCGCTCCGGTGGCTGAGGCGGTAGGGCAGGACGGCGTCCTTATCCAGGTCCACGTAAAAGATGGACTCGTAGTTGATCCCCAGCCCCTCGATGACCTCCAGCTGCCGCAGGTGCTCCTGGTCGATTTTGGACCGCTCCCGGCCGTAGGCCTCCATCAGGGCCTTCAGCTCCCGCTGGTTCCGCTCCTTCTCGTGGACCAGCAGGGCCCGCTCGGTGAGCAGCTTCTCCTTCTTCTCCGTGGCGTCCGCCAGGAATACGTAGAACACGCCCCCCACGGACTCGGTGTACACATAGTGCCCGTAATCCTCGATCCAGCGGACGGCCCCGTCCCTCCGGACGACGCGGTACTCCACATAGTCCAGGTCGTGCCGGCTGGCGGCCACCTGGTGCAGGATGCTCTTTTCCACCGCCTCCAGGTCCTCCGGAAAGACCATGCCCCGGAAGGAGCCCCCGGTCATTTCCCGGAACTCCGCCATGTCGGCGCACTGGAGGATGCGCAGCAGGCCCCGGTTGGCGTACAGGATCTCCTCTTCGCCGTCCGCGCGGTAGATCAGGAAGCCGCCGGGCATTTCGTCCATGAAATTTATGATCTCACAGGCCGTCTGCAGGGACTGTCCGTCCAGGCCGGAGAATGCCTCCGCAGGCCCCGCCTCTCCCAGCTGGCCGAGCGTCAGGCCGCTGGCCCGCAGGCTGTCCAGAAGCGTCAGAATATGATCGATCAAGGGCCGTCCCTGTTCCTGCATAACGCGTCCTCCCTTCGCGGATATGAAAATACATGATATTATACCACAATCAGCGGGGATTGTCACGCGTTTGGAAAAATTTCTCAGGGAGGCGAAAAGGAGAAGCCATCTATAGGCTTGCCTGGAAAGGGGTGGTATAATGAAACCGGAGGGGGAAAACCATGGTTTCCTTGCTTTTGGCAAAAACCGCGCTATCATTCAGAGCTATCACTGTGTAATTTAAGAAGCTGTACCGATAGGCGGCAGTACACATCTTGGCGAAAAATTTCCTCGTCAATATGCGCACTTCTCCTATTGGTACAGCTTCTTAAAATTACACAGAACAATATGTACAGGCCTGCCAGACTGTGCTATACTGACATCAACAGCCGCGAGAAAGCGAAAAAGGGCGTATTCGCCGGCCTCCGGGCCGTTGGATAAAATTTATTCGAAAAAGGAGAACAAGCAAATGAAGACGACAAAACGATTCGCGTCCCTGTTCCTGGCCATGCTGATGGCCTTTTCCCTCATGGCGGTAACCGCCTCCGCCTGTGACGCGGGACATGCGCATGACGAAACCTGCGCCGAAGCGACAGTTCAGCCCAGGAGGCCGGCGGCATGGTGCCATTCTTGCGGTCAGGCGATGATCGATGACGGTATTGTTTGGGTTGATGGGAGGCGTTGCGTTGCGTTTCATTGTGCGACCTGCCCTAATACCGCAGTGATCCCCTGGTGAGCATGAAACAGTTCTCGAATGCCCTTTTCAAAAGTCATATCAGGAGCGGCATCCTTTGGAAGCGGCTGGCTTTTTTCCTGGCGCTCCCGATATGCGCGCTGGTTCTCCCCGCCTGCGGGGGGCAACGTCCCCCGGAAGCGGAGGACGGGGTTTTGACCTACGCCGCGCTGAATCCAGTAACCTCGGAAGTTCAGCGGTCGGTGGACATCTTCAATGAAAGCCACACAGATGTGCGGATCGAGATACGGGACTATTCAGACGAGGGCGGACTGGACCGCCTTCGAATAGAGTTGGCTCTGGGGCAGGTCCCGGATATTATGGAAATGCATTATCTGGGAACGTCGCCTGACAGGGAAGGTAAACATAATGACACCATTAAATATGGAAACACGACCACATGGAAATATCACCGCAACAGCACCCTCAAACGTCCGAAAGACGAGTATTGGATGCCTTACCGGCAAATGGCGCAAAAGGGGTATTTGGAGGACTTGTGGCCTTATATTGAGAACGATCCGAAACTGGGCCGGGATGGGGTTCTGATGCCGCCGCTGAAGGCTGCCGAAGTAGACGGCGGTCTTTATTTGCTGTTTAAGGACGTGCGCATCAACACCCTGATGGGTCCGGAAAGCATAGTGGGGAACCGGTACAGCTGGACGCTGGAAGAGCTTCTGGCAACCTTTGATACCATGCGGGAGGGCTCTACTATCCTGCGATATAACGCGACAAAGCATGACGTGTTTTACGAGCTTCTCTGCTTCTCTTTGGAAAAGTTTGTGGACAGAACTACAGGCGCATGCGCGTTTGACAGCATCGGATTTCGTGATTTAGTGGCGTTTTTGGAGTGTTTTCCCAACGAGAGTGACTTTGAACTGCCGGAGAAGGTGGCGGAGGAACGTATGGAGCGGGTCAGGACGGGGAAACAGATGCTGGAGGTCACCCAGATTGCCTGGCCGGAAGATTTGATCTTCAGAGACGGCTATTGGGGAGAACGGACCTCTTTTCCCGGCTATCCGACAACGGACGGCAGCTCGGGGAATTTTTTTTATCCCATGGGGAATATCCTGTCCATGTCCTCCGCTTGCCAGAATAAGGAGGCCGCTTGGGAGTATATCCGCAGCCTTATCAGGCCCCGCCGCTCAAAAACTGCGTTGGGCGCGGTAGTGAACGAAGCCTTTGTCAGTATCCCGGTCAACCTGCATGATTTTGAAATTTTTATGTGGGGGGAGATTATCCAGCAGGCGGGACTTTTCAGAGAGCATAACCGCCACGGGAATAAACCGATTGAGTCGGCCGATATTTTGGGGACTTGGACGCCTTTTGACTATGGGCCTGGGATCTATGCTCGATCCCTCCTGACCGAGGAGGATGGCGAACGCTTCCGGGCCCTGATCGACAACACCACCCAGCTCTACTGGCCGGACGATGAGCTGTCCGACATCGTCTGGGAGGCCCTGGGCCCCTACTTCGCCGGGGACAGAACCCTGGACGATACCCTCCGCCTGCTGGCCAACCGGGTAAGCCTGTATCTCAACGAGCAAAAGTAACCCCCAGCGGCGCGGGGAACCCCTTGCGCCGCTGCTTTTTGCGTGGTAGAATAAGACATCGAACGACAGGAGGGGTGTTGCTGTGAAGAAACGCGCGCTAAATGTATTGGCGGCATGCATCCTGCTGTTTTCCGCCTGCTCCGCAGGCGGGGAGAACCGGCCCGCTCCCGAACCGGAGG
>VSNB01000054.1 GCA_009774055.1 Clostridiales bacterium | reverse complement strand
CCCTCATTGTGGTGCAGGATGCCTTGGGCGACATCAACGGATTTATCGTCTATGATGTCCTGCATGATGGTGGAGAGAGTGACCTGCAAATCGTCTGGTCTGTGGTAGCCGAGGGACATGGTTAGGTTTGCCTGTGCATCGGCATCAATGAGCAGGACTTTCTTTCCCTGCTGTGCCAGAGTTACGCCCAGATTCACCGCCGTGGTGGTCTTGCCGACACCGCCTTTCTGGTTGGTTAAAGCAATCACTTTGCAGTTTGACATAGGGTGCGTCCTCCTTTCGCATAGATTTAGCCGCTTTGTCAAGGCGGCTATGTAAAATGCTATACTAAACCACACACTTTTAAAGCCATCAATGGTGTGGTTTAGTAAAAGGCAGGACGCAAAAAAGCCGCCTACTCTTAAAATCCATAAGAATAAGCGGCTTCATGGTGATGTGCTTTAGACATATTCGATTTTCACTTTCTTTATCGGGGCATTGGCTACCTTGAAGATAATCTCGTCAACGCAGTCCCCGTATTTGCCCTGCTGTATGAGATGGCTTTTCAGCTCCACAAGGCTATGTAAAAGTAATGATTTCTCCCTGCTGTCTACATATAAGTGGGTTTTCTTTTCCCTCATGCCGTCCACCGTCCTTTCTTGGCTTCATTATACCGTTATGGGGAAGTTCGGTCAAAACTGTAACTTTGCATTTCTTGGTATTTTACCGTATCAAGGCTCATTCCCCAGTAGTAAATAAGTAGTAAATAGGGGTTGCAATCCCCAAGAAATGCGGGGAAATGCTTTGTTTTGCGGGGATAGTTGCTCATTTACTTGATTTTTCACATAATTTTCCATGCATCTATAATATCCTATACTCAGTGTTTGTGCAATATTTATTTTTCAAACAAGGCCTAGCAAACTGCCGAGGTCCACGACTGCCACATCTTTGCCAACGTACTCTGCTGACATGGAGTACTGATTTTCGGCGCAGGAGATGAGGCAGTCTTTTTTTACTCGCCTGGGATTGATCTTGTCGATGCTGTAATCACGGGAGCAGGGGGTTGGCCCCTCTTTTTCAGCCGATCGAAGGGGATCTTATTGATGATGGCGTGGACTTTGCCATGCACTAGGCCAGGGCCCTGTCTATTCATGTCTGCCAGAGAGTTGTACTTGATCCCCATCATGAAATTATCCCGTACAAACTATATCGTCTACTCCGTTTTCCCTTTTGTCTGGCCTCGATACGGCCGACGTGTTTGGAGAGTGCAAAAACACAGATCACCCGCCTGGACAGGCTGATCAAAAATCTGGTGGAGCTGGTCCGCACAGAGGAGACGATTAAAGGGAAACCGCGGAGGCGGAATATCTATTCTATATTTCCATATCTAATCCCTACTCAGGGGTGGATGCCGCCCACTCCCCTCGGTACTTTCCATTATGCGGAGGCAGGGTTGCCGGCGTCTATAGCAATGTTCAGAAATAATAACAGCAAAGGAGAGATTACGCGCGAAAAGTACGAGGACGAAACCGGCGAGACGCTACGCTAATATGCAAACTTGATGACTAGTTGATCCAGCATGGTTCTGCACTATCTACATCCTTACAAAAACAGTGCCGTAAAAAAGAAATCCTCTTTTGTGGCACGGTTTTATGGTGAAAATATCCTTGACAAATTTGATTTCAGTTTATGGTATTATCATAAGTCAGAGGACCTAAACAAGACGCCTGCGGCGAAAATCTTGCCGCAGGCGGGATTTTATCCGAAGTTTCCTCTTGACAAACCAGGCGAAAAATGGTAAGCTGAAGTGCTACAACTAAAAAGAGGGGTGCTGACACTCCTCCAACTATCCATAGTATAGCATTTTCTTACGAAAAACGCAATAGCCATTTGCATTAAAATTATCAACCGACCCGTGCGTGTCATAAAACGGGAATTTGCGGTCCGCCGGCGGGCGGGGCGCGGAAAGGCAGATGAGTGTTTTAAGATGGCCAAGGACAAGTATTACGGCAAAACCCTGCGAAAAAACTTTGCCCGGCATGAGGAAATCATGCCCATGCCCAACCTGCTGGAGATCCAGAAGGACTCCTACAAATGGTTCCTGGACACCGGCCTTAGAGAGGTGTTCGCCGACGTGGGCGTCATCAGCGACTACGCCGATACCCTGGAACTGAGCTTCATCGACTTCAGCATGGACGAGCCGCCCAAGTACGACGTGGAGGAGTGCAAGGCCCGGGACGTCAACTACGCCGCGCCCCTGAAGGTTACGGTGCGCCTGCGCAACAAAAAGACCGACGTCATCAAGGAACAGGAGATCTTCATGGGGGACTTCCCCCTCATGACCAAGTCCGGCACCTTCATCGTCAATGGCGCGGAGCGTGTTGTGGTTTCCCAGATCGTCCGCTCCCCCGGCATCTATTACGGCAAGGAAACGGACGTCAAGACCGATCTGCCCATCCTCACCGCCCAGCTGATCCCCTACCGGGGCGCGTGGCTGGAGTACGAGACGGACGCTAACGAGCTGTTCTGGGTCCGTATCGACAAAAACCGCAAGCTGCCCATCACCTGCCTCATCCGCGCACTGGGCCTGAAGGAGGACGGCGAGATTCTGGACGCTTTCGGCGACGATCCCACCATCCGGGCCACCCTGGACAAGGACTCCTGCAAGAGCTACGAGGAGGCCCTGCTGGAGATATACCGGAAGCTGCGCCCCGGCGAGCCCCCCACGGTGGACTCTGCCGAGACGCTCATCAACGGCCTGTTCTTCGACCCCCGCCGGTACGACCTGAGCACCGTGGGCCGGTATAAGTTCAATAAAAAGCTGGCCCTGTGGGTCCGGGCGGCGGAGCGGACTCTGACGGAGCCCGTGATCCATCCCGCCACCGGCGAGCTCCTCTACGAGCCCGGCCACGTTCTCACCCGCAACGAGCTGCGGGAGCTGGACTCCATCGGCGTCAACGAGGTCACCGTGGACGTGGACGGCAATCCCCTGCGGGTCTTTTCCAACCATATGTGCGACCTGAGCCGGTACGTGGACTTCGACCCTGCGGCGGAGTGCGGCATCAAGGAGCGTGTCCGCTTCTCCGTCCTCCAGGAGCTGCTGGAACAGTACGAGGGCGACGAGCTCAAGCGCGCCATCCGCGCCCGGGTGGATGACCTAGTGCCCAAGCACATCATCGTGGACGACATCCTGGCCTCCATCAACTATATGAACGCCCTGGGCCGGGGCCTGACCGCCAAGGATGACATCGACCACCTGGGCAACCGCCGGCTGCGGTGCGTGGGCGAACTGCTGCAGAACCAGTTCCGCATCGGCTTTTCCCGCATGGAGCGGGTCATCCGGGAGCGCATGACCATCCAGGACCTGGATATCGTCACCCCCCAGAGCCTCATCAACATCCGTCCCGTCACTGCCGCCATCAAGGAGTTCTTCGGCTCCTCCCCCCTGAGCCAGTTCATGGACCAGACCAACCCCCTGGCGGAGCTGACCCATAAGCGGCGCCTTTCCGCCCTGGGCCCCGGCGGTCTTTCCAGAGAGCGGGCCAGCATGGATGTCCGGGACGTCCACTACAGCCACTACGGCCGCATGTGCCCCATCGAGACGCCCGAAGGTCCCAACATCGGCCTGATCAACTACCTCTCCACCTACGCCCGGATCAATGAGTACGGCTTCATCGAGGCCCCCTTCCGGAAGGTGGAGCATGAAACGGCCCGGGTCACCGATGAGGTGGTCTACATGACCGCCGACGTGGAGGACCAGTATATCGTGGCCCAGGCGGCAGAGCCCACCGATGAGGAGGGCCATTTCCTCAACGAGCGCATCACCTGCCGCCACCGGGACGAGATCATCGGCGTGGAGAAGGAAAAGGTGGACTTCGTGGACATCAGTCCCCGGATGATGGTGTCCATCGCCTCCGCCATGATCCCCTTCCTGCCCAACGACGACGCCAACCGCGCCCTCATGGGCGCCAACATGCAGCGGCAGGCCGTGCCCCTGCTGCGGCCCGAGGCCCCTATCATCGGCACCGGCATGGAGCACAAGATCTGCATGGATTCCGAGATCGTGGTCCTGGCCGAGGGCGACGGCGAGGTCACCAAGGTGGACGCCACCTCCATCTCCGTCAAGTATGACAGCGGCGTCACCCGGGACTACAAGCTGGTGAAGTTCATCCGCTCCAACCACACCACCTGCATCAACCAGCGCCCCATTGTGTCCGTGGGCGAGCGGGTCCACGGCGGCGACCCCGCCAAGGGCATTTCCCCCTCCGTCCTGGCCGACGGCCCCGCCACCGAGCAGGGCGAGATCGCCCTGGGCCGGAACATCCTGGTGGGCTTCATGACCTGGGAGGGCTACAACTACGAGGACGCCGTCCTCCTCAACGAGCGCATGGTCCGGGAGGACGTGTATACCTCCATCCATATCGAGGAGTACGAGATCGACTCCCGGGACACCAAGCTGGGGCCCGAGGAGATTACCAGAGATATTCCCAACGTGGGCGAGGACGCCCTGAAGGACCTGGACGAGCGGGGCATCATCCGCATCGGCGCAGAGGTCCGCTCCGGCGATATCCTGGTGGGCAAGGTCACCCCCAAGGGCGAGACGGACCTCACCGCCGAGGAGCGGCTGCTGCGGGCCATCTTCGGCGAGAAGGCCCGGGAGGTCCGGGACACCTCCCTGAAGGTGCCCCACGGCGAGAGCGGCATCGTGGTGGACGCCAAGGTGTTCACCCGGGAGGCCGGCGACGAGCTGGGGCCCGGCGTCAACCAGGTGGTCCGGGTCTACATCGCCCAGAAGCGGAAGGTTTCCGTGGGCGACAAGATGGCCGGCCGCCACGGCAACAAGGGCGTCGTCTCCCGGATTCTGCCCCAGGAGGATATGCCCTTCCTGCCCGACGGCACGCCGCTGGACATCGTGCTGAATCCCCTGGGCGTGCCCTCCCGTATGAACATCGGACAGGTGCTGGAGGTCCATCTGGGCTACGCCGCCAAGACCCTGGGCTGGAAGGTGGCCACCCCCATCTTCGACGGGGCCAACGAGCAGGACATCGCCGATGCCCTGGAGCTGGCCGGCCTGGACGGCGAGGGCAAGAGCTGGCTGTACGACGGCCGCACCGGCGACCGGTTCGACAACAAGGTCACCGTAGGCTACGTCTACTTCATGAAGCTCCACCACCTGGTGGACGATAAGATCCACGCCCGCTCCACGGGCCCCTACTCCCTGGTCACCCAGCAGCCCCTGGGCGGCAAGGCCCAGTTCGGCGGCCAGCGGTTCGGCGAAATGGAAGTGTGGGCCCTGGAGGCCTACGGCGCGTCCTACACCCTCCAGGAGATCCTGACCGTCAAGTCCGACGACGTGACGGGCCGCGTCCACACCTACGAGTCCATTGTCAAGGGCCACAACGTGCCCAAGCCCGGCGTGCCCGAGTCCTTCAAGGTGCTGGTCAAGGAGCTCCAGGCCCTGTGCCTGGATATCCAGGTGCTGGATAAGGACGGCAGCGTCATAGAGCTGAAGGACGACGACGACGAAATGACCACCTTCAACCTCTCCCGCATGGACCGGGAGGACCGGGACGACCGGGAGGAGTACGTGGCCGACGACGCCGCCTTCGAGGAGTCCGGCTTCGCCATCGAGGATATCGAGGACGAGGAAGAGGACGACTTCGCCGCCGGGGACGAGGGCGGCGAGGATGAAGATTTTTGACCGGGAGGAGCTGGATAAATGAGTTTTGTGGAATTTGACGCCATCAAGATCGGCGTCGCCTCTCCGGAGATGATCCGTGAATGGTCCTACGGCGAGGTCAAAAAGCCGGAAACCATCAACTACCGCACCTTGAAGCCCGAGCGGGACGGCCTGTACTGCGAGCGCATCTTCGGGCCCCAGAAGGACTGGGAGTGCCACTGCGGCAAGTACAAGAAGATCCGCTATAAGGGCAAGATCTGCGACCGCTGCGGCGTGGAGGTCACCAAGGCCAAGGTCCGCCGGGAGCGGATGGGCCACATCGACCTGGCCACCCCCGTCAGCCATATCTGGTATTTCAAGGGCATCCCTTCCCGGATGGGCCTGCTGCTGGACATCAGCCCCAGGATTCTGGAAAAGGTGCTGTACTTTGCCAACTATATCGTCACCGACCCCGGCGAAACCCCTCTGATCCGGAACCAGATCCTTACGGAGAAGGAATACCGGGACATGCGGGAGAAGTACGAGGACGACTTCCAGGCCGGCATGGGCGCGGAGGCGGTGAAGCAGCTGCTCCAGGACATCGACCTGGAACAGCTCTCCGAGCAGCTCCACGCGGAGCTCAAAACCGCCTCCGGCCAGAAGAAGGGCCGCATTGTCAAGCGCCTGGAGGTGGTGGACGCCTTCCGGATCTCCGGCAACAAGCCGGAGTGGATGATCATCGACGTGCTGCCGGTGATCCCCCCGGATATCCGCCCCATGGTCCAGCTGGACGGCGGGCGCTTCGCCACCAGCGACCTCAACGACCTCTACCGCCGGGTCATCAACCGCAACAACCGCCTCAAGCGGCTCATTCAGCTCAAGGCGCCGGACATCATTGTCCGAAACGAGAAGCGGATGCTCCAGGAGGCTGTGGACGCCCTCATCGACAACGGACGGCGGGGCCGGGCCGTCACGGGAGCCAATAACCGTGCCCTCAAGTCCCTCTCCGACATGCTCAAGGGCAAGCAGGGCCGCTTCCGCCAGAACCTGCTGGGCAAGCGGGTGGACTACTCCGGCCGTTCCGTCATCGTGGTGGGCCCGGAGCTGAAAATCTACCAGTGCGGCCTGCCCAAGGAGATGGCCCTGGAGCTGTTCCGCCCCTTCATCATGAAGAAGCTGGTGGAGGACGGGGCCGCCAACAACATCAAGTCCGCCAAGAAGATGGTGGATAAGGGCCGGGCCGAGGTGTGGGACGCCCTGGACGTGGTCATCAAGGACCACCCCGTCATGCTCAACCGCGCCCCTACCCTCCACCGTCTGGGTATCCAGGCATTCGAGCCGGTGCTGGTGGAGGGCCGGGCCATCAAGCTCCACCCCCTGACCTGTACCGCCTTCAACGCCGACTTCGACGGCGACCAGATGGCCGTCCACGTTCCCCTGTCCGCCGAGGCCCAGGCTGAGGCCCGCCTGCTGATGCTCTCCGCCAACAACCTCCTGCGGCCCCAGGACGGCGGCCCCGTCACCGTGCCCTCCCAGGACATGGTGCTGGGTTCCTACTACCTCACCTATGTCAACGACAAGGAGCCCGGCGCGGGCAAGGTGTTCGTGAGCGAGGACGAGGTGATGCTGGCCTACAACGACCACGTGGTGGGCATTCACGCCCCCATCAAGGTCCGCCGCAGCTTCACCTACAAGGGCGTCGGCTACCAGAAGCTGGTGGACATCACCCCGGGCCGGATCATCTTCAACCAGAACATTCCCCAGGATCTGGCCTTCGTGGACCGGGAGGACCCCCAGCACGTCTGCGACTACGAGATCAACATGACCTGCGGCTCCAAGGAGCTGGGCAGGATCGTGGACCGGACCATCCGGACCCACGGCTTCACCGTGGCCAGCGAGGTGCTGGACAACATCAAGTCCACCGGCTACAAGTACTCCACCCGGGGCGCGATCACGATCTCCATCTACGACATGTCCGTCCCCGCCAAGAAATATGAGCTGATCCACGAGACGGAGCAGCGGGTGGTGGACATTGAAAACGAATACAAGATGGGCTTTATGACCAACGACGAGCGTTACCGCGCCGTGGTCAGCGAGTGGGAAAAGACCACCAACGACGTGTCCGACGCCCTTCAGGAGAACCTGGATGAGCTCAACCCCATCTATATGATGGCGACCTCCGGCGCCCGCGGCTCCATGAAGCAGATCCGTCAGCTGGCGGGCATGCGCGGCCTGATGGCCAACACCGCCGGCCGGACCATCGAGATCCCCATCAAGTCCAACTTCCGTGAGGGCCTGAGCGTGCTGGAGTACTTTATCTCCTCCCGAGGCGCCCGGAAGGGCATGGCCGACACCGCCCTGCGCACCGCGGACTCCGGCTATCTGACCCGCCGCCTGGTGGACGTCAGCCAGGAGGTCATTATCCGCGAGGAGGACTGCGGCGTCCGCGAGGGCATCTGGGTGGAGGAAATCAGCGAGAACGGCCAGGTCATCGAGCAGTTCGCCGAACGCCTCCGGGGCCGCTTCCCGGTGAACGACATCGAGGACCCCGCCACCGGAGAGGTCCTCTGTCCCGCCGACCGGATGCTGGATGAGGAGGACGCCAAGCTGCTGGAGAGCCGGGGCATCACCCGCGTGGAGATCCGCACGGTGCTGACCTGCCGGGCCAAGAGCGGCGTGTGCGCCAAGTGCTACGGCATGAACCTGGCCTCCGGCAAGCCCGTGGGCACCGGCGAGGCCGTTGGCATCATCGCCGCCCAGTCCATCGGCGAGCCGGGCACCCAGCTGACCATGCGTACCTTCCACACCGGCGGCGTGGCCGGCGGCGACATCACCCAGGGTCTTCCCCGTGTCGAGGAGCTCTTCGAGGCCCGGAAGCCCAAGAAGATGGCGACCCTGGCGGAGATCGGCGGCCGGCTGCGGTTCGAGGAGAGCCACAAGGGTTCCCTGCTGAATATCCACGTGGTGGCCGACGACGGGGAGACGAAGATGTACTCCGTGCCCCACACCGGCCTGCGGGTCAGCGACGGCGACCTGGTGGAGAAGGGCGCGGCCCTCAACGACGGCGCGCTGAATCCCCACGACGTCCTGCGGACCCGGGGCGCCTCCGCCGTCCACAACTATCTGATCCAGGAGGTCCTGCGGGTGTACCGCCAGCAGGGCGTGGACATCAACGACAAGCACATTGAGGTTATCGTCCGCCAGATGATGCGCAAGTGCCGGGTAGAGGACGCCGGGGATACCGGCCTGCTCTCCGGCGCCATGGTGGATGTGCTGGAGCTCCACGAGGCCAACGACAGGGTCCGGGAGCGTGCCGCCGCCGGCGAGACGCGGGAGGACGGCAGCCCCCTGCGGGAGGCGGAGGTTACCCAGCTGCTGATGGGTATCACCAAGGCGTCCCTGGCCACCGAGTCCTTCCTCTCCGCCGCCTCCTTCCAGGAGACGACCAAGGTCCTGACCGAGGCCGCTATCAAGGGCAAGGTGGACCACCTGGTGGGTCTGAAGGAGAACGTCATCATCGGCAAGCTGATTCCCGCTGGCGCGGGCATCAACGCCTACCGGGAAATGGCCGAGGTGGTCGTGCCCGATCCGGAGCCCAGGGAGCCCCTGTATCCGGACATGGCTTGCGGCGAGGAATTTGAGGACATGGCTCCGGAGGATGAGGACGCCGTTCCCGTCTCCATCCCCGCCGCCGGGGAGGAACCGGATGTCCCTGACTTTGACGGCGAGGAGTAATACCTCCGCCGGCGTATGCTGAAAAACGGAGGCCGCAGGCGCGGCCTCCGACGATAGAAGAGCCCTCCGCAGGATTTTCCGCCTGCGGAGGGCTTTTTGTCCGGGCTATCGGGTGGTCCCGCCTACTTTTTTCTGCTGTAGGGCGTGTCCTCCAGGGGCAGGGCGTAGCGCCGCTTCCCATCGTACTGGTAGTAGGCCTCGGAAATGGCGGGGGCGGTGGGGATGGCGGTGATCTCACCGATGCCGATGGCCCCGCAGGCCACGTCCAATCCCGGCTTCTCCACCACGATGGCCTTGATCTCCGGAATCTGGTTGGCCTTGAACAGGCCCAGGGTGCCGAATTTTGCGGTGGGCCTGCAGTCCGCGACCGGGTACTGCTCCGTCAGGGCAAAGCCCATGCTCATGACCACGCCCCCCTCGATCTGCCCCTCGCAGGAGGTGGGGTTCACTGCCCTGCCCACGTCGTGGGCGGCC
The DNA here is from genome assembly GCA_009774055.1 of Clostridiales bacterium. Lineage (GTDB taxonomy): Bacteria > Bacillota > Clostridia > Oscillospirales > Oscillospiraceae > Pelethomonas. The sequence goes on along the minus strand of VSNB01000054.1, from coordinate 5,387 downwards.
ACCAGGCGCTTGAGCTTCCCGTCCTCGTCCAGCTCGCACAGCTGGGTGGCGTAGCCGTAGGCCACATGGCTCACCGGGTTGGGCACCGGGGCCCCCAGGGGGTCCGTCTTGGCTAGGTACTCGCCGCAGTATTCCGTCCCGTTGAGATCGGAGAGGGATTTCCCCTCCAGGGCCTTTTTCAGGTCCCCACAGGCCCGGCGGCAGGCCTCGCCGGTGATGAGGGTCTGCCGGGAGCCGGAGGTGGTGCCGGAGTCGGGGGCCTCGAAGGTGCTGCTCCGCTCGTAGACCACGTCCTCCCGCCTGAGCCCCAGCTGCTCACAGCACAGCTGCACCAGCACCGTCCCCAGCCCCTGACCGATGCAGGAGGCTCCGGCCCGGATGTGGACCTTCCCCTCCTCCACCGTCAGCCGGCAGCGGCCCGTGTCCGGGATGCCCACGCCCACGCCGGCGTTCTTCATGGCGCAGGCGATGCCCACGTATTTTGCGCTGTCAAAATAGGGCTTCACCGCCTCCAGCGTCTCCACCAGGCCGGTTTCCGGGCCCACGATCTGGCCGTTGGGCAGGATCTCGCCAGGGCGGATAGCGTTGCGGTAGCGGATCTCCCAGGGAGAAATGCCCACCAGCTCCGCCATCTCGTTGAGCATAGTCTCCAGGCCGAAGCAGGTCTGGGTCACCCCGAAGCCACGGAAGGCTCCGGCAGGCGGGTTGTTGGTGTAGTAGGCGTAGCCGTCGATCTGGAATGCCTCGTAGTGGTAGGGCCCCGCCGCATGGGTGCAGGCCCGCTCCAGCACCGGCCCGCCCAGGGAGGCGTAGGCCCCGGTATCGGCGATGACGTTGGCGGCTACTCCCTGGATGATGCCGTTCTCATCACATCCCATGGCGAACTCCATCTCCATGGGGTGCCGCTTGGGGTGGATGAGGAGGCTCTCCGCCCTTGTGAGCCTGCACTTCACAGGCCGCTGGGTGAGATACGCCGCCAGGGCGGCGTGGTGCTGGACGGTCACGTCCTCCTTGCCGCCGAAGCCGCCGCCCACCAGCAGGTTTTTCACCTTCACCTTCTCCGGCGGCAGGCCCAGCATGGGGGCGGTCTCGTGCTGGGTGTCGTAGGCCCCCTGGTCGGTGGAGAGGATCATGACGCCGTCCCCGTCCGGATAGGCCACGGCGCACTCCGGCTCCAGGAAGGCGTGCTCGGTATAGGGGGTATAGAACTGCCGGGTGAGGACGTATTTGCTCTTGGCGATGGCGAAGGCGGCGTTGCCCCGCTGGATGTGCTTATGGGCCATGAGGTTGCCGCTCTTATGGACCAGGGGCGCGTCCGGCAGCATGGCCTCCCGGGGGGAGCGGATGGGCTGGAGGACCTCGTAGTCCACCTCCACCAGCTTCTTGGCCTCCTCCAAGATCTCCGGGGTCTCGGCGGCCACCAGGCAGACGGCGTCCCCCAGATAGTGGGTCACGCTCCCCGCGGCGATCATGGTGTCCCAGTCCTTCACCAGGTGGCCCACTTTGTTCTGCCCGGGGATGTCGGCGGCGGTAAACACCCCCGCTACGCCGGGGAGGGCCTTGGCCTTCTCCGTGCGGATGGCCTTCACCAGCGCACGGGGGTAGGCGGAGCGGACGGCGGAGGCGTAGAGCATGCCCTCCATGTACACGTCGTCGGGGTAGATACCGGTCCCCTGGACCTTTTCGGCCGCGTCGATGCGGTGGACCCGGCTGCCCAGCTTCCAGGCCCGCCCCTCTTCCTCCTCCGGGATGCGGCCCTCCCGGAGGATCTTCGCCGTCAGGCGCACGCCCTCGATGATCTTCACGTACCCGGTACACCGGCAGATGTTGGTCCGCAGGGCGGACTTGATCTCGTCCGCTGTGGGGTCCGGGTTCCGGTCCAGCAGACCCTTGGCGGCCATGACCATGCCGGGGATGCAGAAGCCGCACTGGACCGCCCCCGCCTCGCCGAAGCCGTAGGTATAGGCCGCCTTTTCAAAGTCGCTGAGGCCCTCCACGGTGAGGACGGACTTTCCCTCCATTTTATCGGTGGTAAAGATGCAGGCCCTGACGGCCTTGCCGTCCACCAGGACAGTGCAGGTGCCGCAGGCCCCCTCGCTGCAGCCGTCCTTCACGCTGGTCAGGCGCAGTTCGTCCCGGAGGAAGCGGATCAGCTTCTGGTTTTTCTCTGCGGCGACGGTTTTCCCGTTCACGGTAAAAGTAGACATTTTCTTTCTCCTTGCTGCGTTTTCCTCGGTTGCTCCATCACGATACATATGAAATCTATTATACCGGAAGTTTTCAATATTGCAACTCCCAGTTATAGCCGATGGCATATGAAAAGCCATCCGAGGCCGTGCGGAGGGCCGGGAGATTACGCGGGCCGCTCCGGCGCAGACTGGAAGAAGGCACGGTTTTGCAGGACTGCCGGATCGTCCGGCTTGCAGGACGCCGCCAGCTCATTGAAGAGCTCCGCCCGCTTTTGGTCACCCAGACGGCTGCTGCAGACGCACAGCTGGATGCAGGGGAGGTAGCCGTAGCAGTCCGGGGAGACGAAGCCCCCCCGCCGGTCGTCCCGGGGGCAGGTCAGGGCCAGGGCGTACCAGTAGGCGGCATGGCTGTACCGCTCCTTTTGGAAAAACCAGCGGCCGATCTCGCAGCAAACCTCCGCCCGGGGGCGGTCATAGGCGAAGGTCCGGAACAGCGCCGCCAGCGCCTCGTCGGCCTGACCCAGCTCATGGAGGCAATAGGCGCAGTGGCAGCAGGCGTCGATATTGTTTTCCACCCAGCCCCGCCCATCCGACAGAAAGCTGCGGAAAACCGCCAGCGCGTCCTCCCACCGGCGGTGGTAGTAGAGCTCCCGGCCGTAGTAGAACTGCTGCCGGGGGTCCAGCTCCTTTCCCGCGGACAGCTGCGCCTGGTAAATGCGCAGGTTTCGGTCTGGGTCGGAGGGGTGGGTCTTGCGGTGGGTAACGGCGAAATCCGCATAGAGGATTTTGCCGGCAGGCGTCACCGCCTCGTGGACGGCGCCCGTCCAGCGCATGCCCGCCCGGTTTTTGATAAGCCGCTCCCGGTAGTAGGAGAAGGTAACGCGGCCGTTTTCATCAAAGCCCGTGTGATAGGGGGCCATGACGATGGAGACGGCGGGGTCCAGCGTCTCCTTTAAGGTGCGGAAGGCGGCCTGATCGACATCCAGCAGCACGTCGTCCGCATCCAGCCACAAGCAGTAGTCCATGGACGCATAGGAAAAGGACGCGTTGCGGGCGGCGGAAAAATCGTCCTGCCAGGGGAAGTCGTAGACCTGGCTGGTAAAGCGGGCGGCGATTTCCCGGGTGCGGTCGGTGGAGCCGGTGTCCACCACGATGATCTCATCCACCAGTCCGGCGGCGCTCTCCAGACATCGCTCCAGTACGTCCTCCTCATTTTTTACAATCATGCACAGACTGACGCTCGCCATAGCGGGACCTCCTGGTTGTTGTGAATTGGCTCCCGCCGGTCAGGACCGGCGGTGCGCACGTTATTCGAATGCCTGGGCATTCTATGCGCCTGCAGGCGGGAGGGTTCCGCAGGAGGGAGGAGGGCGCGGCAGGAAACCAAGACGGAGGCAAGCGAAGCCGCTCCGGCCAAGCCGGAACAGCCGCCTGCCTCCGTTCTGAAGGGAACGCTGGGATGGGCGGGTTTTGCGGTTACGCCGTGGGTATACCGCTTTCGGGTGACAGCTGCGCCAGCAGTCCGCTGCACCCGGCCAGCACATCCCGCCAGGTAGTTTCGAAGTCGCCCGTGTACCACGGGTCGGCTACATCGTCGGGACGGCCGGCATACTCCATCAGCAGGCGTATTTTCCCATCGCGGTCGCCGCCGCAGATGCGGCGCATGTTCCGCAGGTTGGCACCGTCCATTCCAATCAGAAGATCGTACTGATCATAGTCGGCTTTGGTGAGCTGCCGGGACGTTTTGCCGGCGCAGCCGATGCTGTGCTCCGCCAGCTTGCGGCGGGCGGGGGGATAGACCGGATTGCCGATCTCCTCGGCGCTGGTGGCGGCGGAGGCGATGTGGAACCGCTCCTCCAGACCGGCCTTTTGTACCAGGTCTTTCATGATAAATTCAGCCATCGGGCTGCGGCAGATATTGCCGTGGCAGACGAATAAGATTTTTGTCATATCCTGAAACCTCTTGAATGGATTGATATTCCGGACCTTGCAGGTGTTCTGCAGCAGTTTTTTCTGCTCATTCTCCTGGCATATCCCGGCATAAAATAGCACAGCTTTGCCCCCGAAAGTAGTAGGAAAGGTAGTAAATCAAGGGGGCTTATCCCGTTTTACTACCCGCCGCTGGAGACCCGTTTCAGCTCCGCCTGTGCATCCTCGAAGCCCAGATGGGTGTCGGTGTTCAGTGTGACGCCAATATCCGAATGGCCCATGAGGTATTGCAGCGTCTTGGGGTTCATACCGCTCTTTGCCATGTTGGAACAAAATGTGTGCCTGCAAACGTGCGGGGTGACTTTGGGCATCTGCACCTTATAGATGCTGTTGTACTTCTGGCAGATGTGCTTGAAGTAATGCTCCCAATGAAGCGCCACCATCGGCTTGCCGTCCTTATCCAAATACAGAAAGCCGCACCTTCCGCCAATCATCGGCTCGGTTTTGGGCCTTGGCCTGCTGGCGATAATGCGCTGGAAGCACTGTACACATCGTCCGTCATAGGGATTTCCCGCGTCCCGCTGGCAGTTTTCGTGTCCTCGATGATGTACTCCATGTTCCGCTTCCGTTGAAGCTGGTGGTTGACGCTGATCTTGCGGTTTTTCATGTCCAGGTCTGCTAGGGTCAGCCCTACGAACTCCGAAATGCGAAGTCCCGTCTTGAACAGGATATAAATGCCGTCATAGTACCGGGAAAAGTGTCAGGGCAACAGCATTTGAAATTATCCCAAAAGGATATCAAGAAGACGCTGTGGATTCAAGGCGGCGGCAAAGCGCTTTTTCTGGATACTGAGCCTGCGGCCGAAGTCAGCATTTTTGCAGAGCGCCAGAGCAGTTTTCCGGAGGATATTCAGGTTGAGCGGGGACATATCTTTACAGGCTTTGGAGGCGTCCTCGTTGAAAATAGCGTCCAGACACCAGTGCAACTGGTTCTCTATGGACCAGTGCTTGCGTACCGCATAGGCAAAACGTTCTAAATCAGTAACAGAAGAGAGAAAATACCGGGCATCTGTTGTGGTTTCATTGCCTCTACTGATTGTGGCCGTCACCATACCAACAGCTTGCAGTCCGTCCCATTCCGCCTGCTGGGGTAGCCAGGACAGGTCGTTCAACAGGCGGTAGTCCCGCTTTTCGAGCCTGCCATGATCCTTCACTTTGGTCACAAAGCTGGGTAGTTCTCCAGAGAAATGTTCAAAATACAGCGAAATAT
>VSNB01000053.1 GCA_009774055.1 Clostridiales bacterium | reverse complement strand
CCCTACCCCTTTTCAAAAAAATCTTGCTATCATTTTTTTTTTTGGCCCCGGGCCCCGGGTGCGTTCGGCCGCGGGGGCCGATTGGTATCTTTGGGGCTTTTTCGTCAGGCCAGCTGCAGCTGATAGAGCTTGCGGTAGATGCCGTCCTGGTCCAGCAACTCCTGGTGGGTGCCGCTCTCCCGAATCTTGCCCTTGTGCATGACGATGATCTTGTCCGCATGCTGGATGGTGGACAGGCGGTGGGCCACCATGATGGTGGTGCGGCCCGTCATCAGCGTCTCCAGGGCCTCCTGAATCCACTGCTCCGTCTCGGTGTCGATATTGGCGGTAGCCTCGTCCAGAATAAGGATGGAGGGATCGAATGCCAGGGTCCGGGCGAAGGAGAGTAGCTGCCGCTGTCCGGCGGAGAAGGTGGAGCCCCGCTCCGTCACCCGCTCGTCATAGCCTCCCGGCAGCCGGTCGATGAACCGGTCCGCGTTGACCTGCCGGGACGCCTCCCGGATGGCCTCGTCGGAGATCGACTCCTCCCGCAGGCGGATATTGCTCTTGACATCGCCGGTGAAGATGAACACGTCCTGCTGGACCTGTCCGATGGCCCGGCGGATCTGGTCCCGGCTGAGGTCCTTGATGTTGACGCCGTCAATGAGGATCTCGCCCTTCTGGATGTCGTAATACCGGCCGATGAGGTTCAGAATGGAGCTCTTGCCCGCGCCGGTGGCGCCCACGAAGGCCACCTTCTGTCCCGGCTCAATGACGAAGCTCACGTCCCGGAGGATGAAGTTTTCGTTGTCGTAGGCGAACCAGACGTTCCTGAACTCAATGCGGCCCCGGATTTCCGCCGGCTGCACCGGCTTCTCCGGGTCGTGAATCAGGGGCTTCTCGTCCAGCAGGGTGAAGATCTTCTCCGCCGAGGCCACGGCGGACTGGAGGGTGGACAGCTGCTCCGCCAGGTCCTGGATGGGTTCAAAGAAGGTCTTGATGTACTGCAGGAAAATATACATGGTGCCGAAGGACACCGTCCCCGTCAGCACGCCGTGGCTGCCGCCGGCAATCACGATGGACATAGCCACCACGGCGGTGAACACGATAATGGGCCGGAACACGGCGTTGACCATGATGGCCCGGAAGCTGGCCCGGTAATGGGCCTCGCTGTACTGGGAGAATTCCTCATATTTCCGCTTCTCCCGATTGAAGATCTGGATGATCTTCATGCCGGAGAGGTGTTCCGACAGGAAGGTGTTCAGCGCGGTCAGGCGGGTCCGCATTTCCCGGTTGGCCCGGAGGGAGAGGGTCCGGGTAAGCACCGTCAGCACCGATACCAGCGGCACCATGATGAAGCTCAGCAGCGCCATGCGCACATCCAGGGCCAGCATGACCACCGCCAGTCCCAGAATCTTCACCACGTTTCGGAACAGCTTCACCAGGATGTTGGCGTACAGCTCGTGGACCGCCTCCACGTCGTTGGTGACCCGGGTGACGATCTTTCCCACAGGGGTCAGGTCGAAAAAGCGCATGGACAGGCTCTCGATGTGCTCGAAGAGCTCCCGGCGCATTTCATAGACAATGCGCTGCCCCATCCGCTGGAGGAGGTACATCATCCGGTTGTTGCAGACGAAGGTGATCAGCAGCGCCAGGGCATATTTGCCGGCGGTGAACAGGAGGCCGGCGAACCGCTCCTCCACCGCCTCGCCGGGGGCGTAATCCCCCGCGATGAAGAGGTCGATGGCGTCGCCGGTCAGCATGGGCCTGTACAGCTCCAGAGCGGTCAGGACCAGCACCAGCAGCAGGCAGATTGCAATGGTCTTGACATGGGGCTTGAGGTAGGAGAGCATCCGGGGCACGACCTTGCCCTCGTAGTGGATGTCCGCCAAATCCTCTTCCCGTCTGCGAAACAGCTTCATGATGCCTTCCCCCCTTCCTCATGCAGCTGCTTTTCCAGCTGCTGCTTGTCGTGGATGCCCTTGTAGATGCCGTTCAGGGCCATCAGCTCCTCGTGGGTGCCGTATTCCGCCGCCCTGCCGTCATCCAGGACCAGGATGTGGTCCGCGTGCTGGATGGTGGAGATGCGATGGGCGATGATGATAGTGGTACGGCCCGCCCGGTTCTGGCGCAGGTTGTGGAGAATCTGCTCCTCCGTATCCGTATCCACCGCCGAGAGGGCGTCGTCCAGGATCAGGATCGGTGCGTTCTTCAGCAGGGCCCGAGCAATGGCGCTGCGCTGCTTTTGCCCGCCGGAGAGGGTGACGCCCCGCTCTCCCACCATGGTCTGATAGTTCTCCGGGAAGTCCATGATATTGTCATGGATACAGGCGTCCCGGGCGGCCTGCTGGACGGCCTCCAGGTCCCTGGCTTCCGCGCCGAAGGCGATATTGTTCTCCAGGGTGTCGGAGAACAGGAAGCTGTCCTGGGGCACGTAGGCGATATCCCGCCGCAGAACCGACAGGGGAATCTCGTAGAGGGAGCGGCCGTCGATGCGGATCATGTTCCGCTTGGTGTTATACATCCGCAGCAGCAGATTGGCCAGGGTGGACTTGCCGCTTCCCGTGCGGCCCAGAACGGCCAGGGTGCCGCCCTGGGCGATATGGACGCTGATGTCCTTCAGCGCCGGGCTCTCCTCGTGGCCGGGATAGGAGAAGGTCAGGCCGTCCAGGTCGATCTCTCCGCGGAGGCCCTCGGCGCTCCTGGCCTCCGGCCCGTCCACGATGTCGGGCTGCTCGCTCATGATGGTGTAGATCCGCTTGAGGCTGGCCATGCCCTGGGAGATGAAGGTGATGCACTCCCCGGCGGCCATCATGGGCCATACCAGCATAGCGATGTACAGGTTAAACGCCTCGAACTGTCCCAGGGTGATCTCCCCCGCGATGGTCAGATACCCGCCGTACAGCAGAGTCAGCAGGCCGCTGACGCCGATGATCATGTCCAGCAGGGGCATATAGAAGGCCTGGGTCCGGGCCACGTCCATGTTCTTGTCCTGGTTGAAGCGGTTGATCTTGGCGAAGGCCGCCAGCTCCTTCCGCTCCTGGACGAAGGCTTTGATGACCCGGATGCCGCTGACGGCCTCCTGGACCTGGTCCGTCAGGTCGGAAAAGGCCCTCTGTTTGGCGAAGAATTTCCGGTGCATGATCTTGCCGTAGAAATAATCCCCATACATAATCAGCAGCAGGGGGATCACCGCCACCAGGGTCAGGCGCATGTCCACATAAAAAATCATCTTCCCCAGCACCATGACCAGCATCACCGTGGCGTCAAAGGCCGTGATGATGGTGGGGCCCATCAGCATCCGCACGGCCTGCAGGTCGTTGGTGAAATGGGCCATGAGGTCGCCGGTCTTGTGCTCGTTGAAATAGCGCAGGGACAGTGTCTCCAGGTGGGCGAACATTTCCCTCTGCATGTCCTTCTGAATGGACAGGGATGTGCCGAAGAGGAAATACCGCCACCCCAGGCGACCCAGGGCCATTCCTCCGCCCAGCAGGACGATCAGGCCCACCAGCCGCCATACGCCGTCCATGTCGATGGCGCCGGCCTTCAGCCCGTCGGTGATCTCGCCGGTAAACTGGGGGATGTACACGTTCATCAGATCCACCAGGGCCAGCGCGGCAATCCCCAGCACATACTGCAGCCAGTATCGCCGGACGTGTCTGCCAATCAGTTTCAGCTCCTTCATTACTCTCCTCCTTCATCCTCCTCCGGTGGCCGGAGGGTCTTGGAACCTGTGTCCATACGTTAGGGGATACAGGTCCTTATCCGCATGTCCCACTATCTTACTCCCAACAGGCGAAAATAGCAAATGCCCGCGAAACATGGATGGGCATAGCCAGGAGGCATGGAAGCCGTCCTCAGAGCTTTGCCAGCCCCTTGTCCGCCAGCTTCTGCAGGGACAGCAGAACGCCCAGCTTGGCGTGGTTCCAGGTGAGGCCCCCCTGGAAATAGACGGCGTAGGGGGGGCGGATGGGTCCGTCGGCACTCAGCTCGATGCTGCTGCCCTGGACGAAGGCTCCGGCGGCCATGATGACCTGGCTGTCATAGCCGGGCATGTCGCCGGGGATGGGCGCGGCGAAGCTGTCCACCGGGGCGGCGGCCTGGATGCCCGCGCAGAAGGCGCACATGGCCTCCTCGCTGCCCAGCTCCACCGCCTGGATGATGTCGCTACGGGCCTCCGAGGCGCTTGGGACGCAGCGGAAGCCCAGGCCCTCGTAGAGACTGGCGGCGAAGACGGCGCCCTTCAGCGCGCCGGCCACCACCGTGGGCGCCAGGAAAAAGCCCTGGTAGAAGGCGGGCAGGATGCCCAGATTGGCTCCCACCTCCTGCCCCAGGCCAGGGGCGGAGAGGCGGTAGGCGCAGCGGTCCACGCACGCCCTGGTCCCGCAGATATATCCGCCGATGGGGGCCAAACCGCCGCCGGGGTTCTTGATGAGGGACCCAACCACCATATCGGCCCCCACGTCGGAGGGCTCCACCAAGTCTACGAACTCGCCGTAGCAGTTGTCCACCATACACACTACATCCGGTTTGATCTTTTTGCAGAAGGCGATCAGCTCGCCGATCTGCGCCACGGAGAAGGAGGGGCGGGTGGCGTAGCCCTTGCTGCGCTGGATGGTGACCAGCCTGGTTTTGGGGGTAATGGCGGCGCGGATGGCGTCGTAGTCAAAGGACCCGTCGCTTTTCAGATCCGCCTGCCGGTAGCGCACGCCGTACTCCGCCAGGGAGCACAGGGAGGGCCGGATGCCGATAACCTCTTGGAGGGTGTCGTAGGGCAGGCCCACCGGGGAGAGCAGCTCGTCCCCCGGCAGGAGGTTGGCGCTGAGGGCCACTGTCAGAGCGTGGGTGCCGCAGGTGATCTGGGGGCGGACCAGGGCCGCCTCGGTGTGGAATACATCGGCGTAGACCCGCTCCAGGCGGTCCCGGCCGTCGTCGTCATAGCCGTAGCCGGTGGTAGCGGCGAAGTGGTTGGCCCCCACCCGGTTTTTCTGCATCGCCAGCAGGACCTTGGCCTGGTTGGCCTCCGCCGTCCGGTCAATGGCATCAAAGCGGTCCCGCAGGGTTTCCAGCACGGCCTCGCCCCGCCGGCAGACCTCCCGACTGAGGCCCATCTGTTCGTATGTGGTCAGTAAATCCATGGCAAATCCCTCTTTATCTGAAATGATCTGGGCAAGTGTATCATGAATGGCGAGGAATTGCAAGAGGGATGCGCCGTATTGCAGGGGAATTGAATGAGCAAACAAGCCGTGAACAAAGTGTAAACAAAAATCAGGAAATCAGCTATACTGACTGTAAAAAACGAGGAAAGCTGGGACATACGCATGAAACGGAAAACGGCGCGGCCTAAGCCGCGCCGTATCCGTATACGCTTTTTCCGTTACCGCATCTTCACCGCGGTCCCATAGGCAATAACCTCAGCGGCGCCCTGCATCACAGAGGACGAACCGTAGCGGACGTTCACGATGGCGTCAGCCCCCAGGGCCTGAGCCTCGTCCACCATGCGCTTGGTGGCGATCTGGCGGGCCTCGATGAGCATTTCCGTATAGCCGGTGATCTCACCGCCCACCAGGGTCTTCATCCCCGCCATGAAGTCCTTGCCGAAGTTCTTGGACTGGACGACGGTTCCCTTCACCAGCCCCAGGGCCTCAATCTCCCTGCCAGGCACATGGTCAATATTGAGCAGCAGCATCTTCTTCTCCTCCTTGAATTTCTTTCAATCTTGTTTTCAGGCTTATAAAGATCAGGGGAACGCTCCCCAGATCAAACACAATAACCACCAGCAGGAGCTTCGACAGGAACCCCGTCGGCTCCAGGCTGACCCGCAGCCACAGCAGGAGCGCAGCCGACGCCAGGCGCATCAGCGCCGAGGACGCGGCGCCCAGAATGGCGTTCTTCCGCCGGGCGGCCTGGGAGGGGCTGTCAGTATTTGCTGGCTTCATCCTCTTCCCCTCCGTCAATCTCCCTGAGCCGCTGAGTCATGGCGGCCAGGATGCCCACGATCACCGCCCCGCCTATACCGGCGTACAGCAGCATGAAGGGCAGAATGCCCCACCCGCCCTCAGCGCCCAGCAGGCCGGCGGCATAGGCCACCGCAGCCACTATCGGCCCCATATAGGCCACCACCAGCGCCGTCACCACAACGGGAGCGATCTTCTTTTTAGTATTTTTTCGCATCGTCAATTTCTCCTTTCCCGATTTCTCGGATACGCTGAAATAGAGCGAACAGAACTCCGCAGATTAGAAGAGCGGGGATAGCTAGTGCCACAATAAGAACCATAGGCGGCGCGGCGGAAGGGTCCTCATTGTAGGCCCAGAGGAACAGGCCAATAAGGGTCGCCAGCGTTGCTACCATCCCCGCCGCAATTACAATGGGGGCCACGTACCGGATGCGCACGTCCTGCTGCTGCTTGTTGGGGAAGGTTGCGCCGGCCTTCTCCAGCTTCTCCAGCTCGCCCAGCACATTCTGAGCGTCCAGCTCCCGCAGGGGCTCCGTCCGCTCCTGGAGGAGCTCGCATAGCCTGACCGATTCCTCCAGATTCTGCCGCTCCCGCTCCAGGGTCACCAGATGCCGCCGCATGCCATCTCCTACGGTCTGGGTCCCCTCCTGCATCCGCCGGATCTCCTCAATAGGGACTCCCAGCTTCCGCATGAGCTTGATCCGCTGCAGGGCGGCCACCTCCGCCTCGCCGTAGTCCCGATAGCCGTTTTCGCTGTTGCGGCTGGGGGAGAGCAGACCCTTCTCCTCATAGAAGCGGATGTTCTTTTTCGTAATGCCGACCAAGGCTTCTACTTCGTTGATCTTCACAGGAGCCTCCCTTTTTCCAGGTCATTATACACCTTCCACCAGGGGGAAGGTCAATAGATTTTACAATTTTAAGATTTTCCGCCGGGGTATTCATGGCGTGACCAGCGAAGAATTCCGTCCTCCTGCCCCATCCTTCCGAGGAAGCGTGCGCTCCCTACAGTTCCTCCCGGGCATCCGCCTGAAGGACCAGCCCCCGGTACACCTTCGCCGCCAGGATCGCCGTCAGCAGGGCAAAGGCCAGCACCAGCCCTTCCACCGCCGCCGTGGGCAGGAAGGCGGCAGAAACCACCGCCACGAAGTTCATCCCTGCATGGAGCAGGATGGCGGCGGGAAACAGAAGCCATTTCCCGGTCCTGACGGCGGCGAAGACCAGCACGGAGTTTGCCGCATGAACCGTCATGGCCGACACCCGCTCCAGGACGCTCCACAGAAACATGACGGCGGGGGTGGTCGTCAAGGTATCGGCTGCTTCGGCCAACTCCGGCGGAATCTCGCCGCCCCCCATGAGGAGCATCCCCAGCAGCAGATTGTTCACCATAGCCATCCCCACCAGCAGGAACGCCTCCATGCCGCCGTGGCCCAGGCCATAGCTCAGGGCGGTCACCGGCACCTCCTCGTTCCGCAGCACCATCTTGAAGGCCACCAGCCGTCCGGTTTCCTCGAAGAGCCCCGCCGCCAGGCCGCCGTACAGGCCGAGGACCCAGATGTTGTTCTGCATCACCGCGCCCAGGGGGCTTTTCAGCGCGACGATATGGAGCAGCGGCTCCAGCATCATGGCAAACACCGGGAAGAACAGCGCGCCGATGAGAAACGACAGCCACCGTCCGCCCCGCTTTTTGTGCAGCCAGGCCATCAGCCCCAGGGGCGCCGCCGCCGTAAACAGCAGCACCACTGCCATTCCAATCATTTTCCCAGCCGTCATAGGAAAATCCTCCTCTTACTCTTTTCGTCGGGCCGTGCCGGGCGGCCTCATTTCTTCTACAGTGTACTCCTTCCACCAGGTGGAAAGTCAAGACTTTTTTCGAATTTTTCCGAAATCCCTTCTTTGCAGGTGACAGAACCGGAAAAGCGTGGTAGAATAAGGGGCAGAAATCAGGAACCCGCATTCACAGATTCTAAGACAGGAGGAATCGCCTATGCCCGTATCCATCTGCGGCGCGGACTGCGCCCAATGCCCCTCCCAGGCCGGCTGCGGCGGCTGTGCGGAAACCGGAGGCCGTCCCTTCGGACGGGCGTGCCTTCTGGCCGCATGCTGCCGGGACAAGGCGCAGGACCTCTGCAGCCAGTGCGGCGGCGTCTGCGGCCTCAAGGCCCCGATCATTGCCGAGTTCAACGCCCTGGGCATCCCCGGCCTGCCGGAGGTAAAGGACCTCAACGCTTTGCCGGGCGCCTATATCAACCTGGCCTACCCAATGCCTGGCGGACAGGCCGCGAAGATGCTGGAGGACGGCAAGGTCTATCTGGGCAATCAGCTGGAGGCCGGCGGGGACCGCTGCTATGGCCTGGCGGCGGATCAGGACGTCCTGCTGGTCTGCACCTACGGCGAGGGGGGCTCGGACCCGGAACTCATCCTTTACAAAAAACGGGGATACTAAGGAATCCCCAAAAGGGAATAAGAAGAAGGAGAACTGCTATGCTGATCAAAAACGCGAAAGTACTCATCGGAAAGGCGTTTCTGGACGCTGACATCCAATTCGACCGGGCTATCACCGCCGTCGGAAAGCTGGACGGCCCTGCGGACCTGGATGCCGCCGGGGGCTACGTGATCCCCGGCCTGGTGGACATTCACACCCATGGCGCTATGGGGGAGGACTTCTCCGACGGCAAGCCCGCCGGCCTCCAACCCCTTGCGGACTACTACGCCGCTCACGGCATCACCAGCTACCTGGCCACCACCATGACGCTCAAGGAGGAAACCCTGACGCCCGCTATGCACGCCATTCGGGACTTCAAGCCCGCCAAGGGCGCGAAGTGCGCCGGCGTCCACCTGGAGGGCCCATTCCTCTGCTACGCCAAGCGGGGCGCACAGGCGGCGGAAAACCTCCACAAGCCAGACACAGCCCTGTTCCACCGCCTCAATGAGACCAGCGGCGGCCAGGTGAAGATGGTGACCGTGGCCTGCGAGGAGGAGAACGCCCTGTCCTTTATCCGGGAGGTTTCCCAGATCTGCGCCGTCTCCCTGGGCCACTCCACGGCGGATTACGATACCGCCATGGCCGGCTTCGCCGCCGGAGCCAGCCACGCCACCCACCTGTACAACGGCATGCCTTCCTTCCTCCACCGGGCCCCGGGAATCATCGGCGCGGCCTTTGACGCGGAGGCCAGCGTGGAGCTCATCTGCGACGGCCTCCACATCCACCCCGCTGTCATCCGGGCCACCTACCAGCTCTTCGGCGACAAGCTGAACCTGATTTCCGACTCCCTGCGCTGCGCCGGGATGCCCGACGGCGACTACGAGCTGGGGGGCCAGCCCATCGTCGTGAAGAACCACAAGGCCACCCTCCTGGACGGCACCCTGGCCGGATCCTCCATCTCCCTGCTGGACGCGGTGCGGAACGTGGTGCGCTTCGGACTGCCCCTGGCGGAGGCGGTCTATGCGGCCTCTACGGCCCCCGCCCTTGCCGCCCGGCTGGACGCCGGCGTTCTGCAGGCCGGCAAGGCCGCCGACCTGCTGGTGCTGGACAAGGATCTGACCCTGCAGGCGGTATTTGTAGACGGAAAGCGGCAGGACTGCTGTCCGTGAGCGGTGGAAACAATCGCTGTCAATTGTATTTTTGCCTAAATTTTGACGGCTCTATTTGTTAATTATCACGATACCCTGGGGACCGGAGCAAAAATTTTATGCAATATCAACATTGACAAAAAGTACCTGAAACTGGTAAAATAAAGCTAGTTTAGGAAAGAAACCTAAACTGCTGTATCGTTTTTCCTCAATCTTCTCCATCAAGAAAAAGGCCGCTTTCAAAAGAAAGCGGCCTTTTTCTTTTTCACTGCACCGGCGGAAAATCCGCCGTCAGGATGAGCGTGGGGAGATATTACTTCCGAACCGAAAGGTCAGAAGTAATATTTGCCATGTTTTGCGGTTGCCGCTGTTTACAGCGGCAAGCAAAACGGCTTAAATCAAATATATTATTTCCGAGCTTTAAGCTCGGAAATAATATATAGTCGACACACTTGAGAATCGGTAAAAAGGAGGCGTGGGAAAATGCGGTGTGGCAAGTCGGGGGACCCAGGCGGGCTGACGCCCGCCAAGAACGACAACGCAGTCCGCGCCACATTTTGACCGCCGATCTTTACCGGTTTTTATGTGTGTCGACTATATAGCAGACTTTTACAGCGCGTCGTAGTCGATCTTCCGGTTTTTGAAATAGTACTCCCTGTCGCGCTGGCCTACTTCCCGCAGGACCTTGCAGGGATTGCCCACAGCCACCACGTTGGAGGGCAGGTCCTTGGTCACCACGCTGCCCGCGCCCACCACCACGTTGTCGCCGACGGTGATCCCCGGCAGGATGATGGCTCCCGCGCCGATCCAGCAGTTCCGGCCGATGTGGACGGGCATGTTGTATTGATAGAGCCGCTCCCGGAGCTCCGGCAGAATGGGGTGTCCGGCGGTGGCTACAATGACGTTGGGCCCGAACATGGTGTAATCGCCCACATAAATATGCGTATCATCCACGCACGTCAGGTTGAAATTCGCGTAGACGTATGCGCCGAAGTGGACGTGCCCGCCGCCGAAGTTGGCGTGGAAGGGCGGCTCAATATAGCAGCCCGGCCCGATCTCCGCAAACATTTCCTTCAGCAGGGCCTCCCGCTTCTTCATTTCGCTGGGGCGGGTCATATTGTAATCGCAGAGGCGGTCCAGTCAGCGCATCTGCTCCTCCAGAATTTCCTCGTCCCCGGGGAGGTAGAGCTCGCCGGTATGCATCCGGTCTTTCATTTTCTTTACGCCATTCTCCATTTTTTTAGTTTACGCCTTCCCCAGCCGTTTCAGCATGGTCTTTTTCACCGCCCGCAGGATGTTCTCATATCCGGTGCAACGGCACAGATGGCCGGAGAGGAGCTTGCGCAGCTCATCATCGGTATATTCCTTCCCGCTCTCCAGAATCTCCACGGCGGTCATGATGAAACCCGGCGTGCAGAACCCGCACTGGATGGCGGCCTCATCGATAAACGCCTGCTGGATGTCGCTGAGCTCCCCGCCGGGACCCAGCAATCCCTCCAGGGTGCGGATGCTCTTCCCGTCCGCCCAGGCGGCGAGATACAGGCAGGAGTTGAAGCACTCCCCGTCGATGAGGACGTTGCAGGCCCCGCACTCGCCCACCTCGCAGCCCTTCTTCACGCTGGTCAGCCGGAAGTCGCCGCGGAGCATGTCCGTCAGGGACGCCCGCACGTCCACCATCTGCTCCACTTCCCTGCCGTTGATGGTGCAGCGGATCAATTTGTACTGGATGCTCACGCCAGCTCACCTCCCGCCAGTTTGATGGACTCCTCGAGCCCCCGCTTCGCCAGCTCCACGGCGATATGCTCCCGGAACGCCTTGCTGGCCCGCCAGCTGTCCCGGGGATGGACGTCCTCCAGTACGGCGGCGGCGAAAGCCTCCGCCGTCTCCTTTGTCAGGGGCTTGCCCTGGGCGGCAGCTTCCGCGCAGGCGCACCGCAGGGGAATGGGCCCCGCCACGCCGTAGGCAATCCGGGCCCGGGCGACGGCCTTTTTGTCCTCGCTGAGGACCACGTTTACGGAGCACCCGGTCGTTGCGATGTCCATGGCATTGCGCATGGCGTATTTTATATAGTGACCGAAGCAGTTCTCATAGCTGGCCTTTGGAATCAGGATGGCGGTCTGAACCTCATCGGGACGGATGTCCACCTTCCCGGCGGAGATATAGAAATCCTGAATCGGAATCTTCCGCACGCCGTCCTTGCCGGTCAGTTCAATGATCGCGTCCCACGCAAACAGCGTGGAAGCGGAGTCGGCGGAGGTGACGCCGTTGCAGGTGTTGCCGCCGATAGTCCCAGCATTGCGAATCTGGGGGCCGCCCACCATGTCCACGGCCTCGCCCAGAACATTGATGTATTTCTGGATAATAGGGTCCCTGGTGATATGGCTGAAGCTGGTCAGCGAACCGATACGGATGGTCCCGTCTTCCTCCAGGGCCACGCCCCGGAGGGCGTCGATGCCGTAGATGGAGATCAGCTCCTTCCCGGCCCGCTTGCCCTCCCGCATCTGGACCAGCACGTCGGTGCCGCCGGCGAGGATCTGGGCCTCCGGGTGCTCCAGGCGGAGGCGCACCGCATCCTGGACGCTGGCGGCCTCGTAGAGCGCTTTCAAATCATACATGGAACAAATCCCTCCTAATTACCTAACAAAGTGGGCAGATCGACCGTGTAGCAGACGCTGGGCGCGTCCGGGATCCTCCGGACCAGGAGCAATGCCTCGATGGAATCATAAAAACCGCGAAAGGATACATCAACGATAAAAAGGGAATCCTCCATCATGTAGGTGGCGATCCCAAGCCCGGCCAGCCGTTCGGCCTCCACAAAGTAACCGGAGGATATTATGCCGGACCACTTGGTTTTCAATCCATCCAGAAACGAGCTCGGCTTGGGCTCTATCCCGCGCGCGGACACATAAGACACGCCGTCCATCTCTATCGTCCCCCGCACCACCGTTCCCCGGAAAAAGGAGCGGTTGATCGTGATATCCATCTGGAGGACGGCAGGTGCCCCGATCACATCGTAATCCGTCTCATAAGCCGTCACCTCCAGCGTGCGGTGAATCGGGATATGGTACCAGACCACGAACAGAGCCAGGCCGGCCAGAAGAATCCCGACCGCCCAACGCCAGAACCTCGTTTTCTTCGCATTTTCCATCTACAGTAGCCCCTCCTTCTTGAACCTGGCAAAGAGGACGTGGGGTGTCATAGGGGCGTTGTTAACGGCGACGCCGGTGGCGTTGAGAATCGCGTTGCGGATGGCCGGGGCCGGGGAACAAGCCGGGGGCTCCCCCAGGGACTTGGTCCCATAAGGACTGGTAGGCTCAGGATTCTCTACAAAGAGCGCCTGCAGATGTGGATGATCCATAAAGGTGGAAAGCTTATAATCCAGCAGGTTGTTGTTGAGGGGCTTCCCGGTCTTTTCGTCAAAGAGCAGCTGCTCCGATAGCCCATATCCAATTCCCATGGACATCCCCCCATGGACCTGGGCCTCCGCCAGGGCAGGGTTGATGAGCTTCCCGCAGTCGTGGACGTTGACGATATTCAGAAGCTTCACCTTGCACATGGGGATGTCCACCTCAACCTCCGCGAAGGTGCAGCCGAAGGAGTAGGCGTTATTCTTGATCTGGTATGTACTCTCGGCGGTGATGTGCTGGGAATGGGTCGTGCTGTACAGGGCCTCGGTGGCCAGATCCCCCAGGGTCATCAGCTCCCGGCCGTCGGTGACGCGGACAATTTTGCCATCGATCAGGTCAAGATTCTCCTTCATCTGCCGGGTCAGCTCCACGGCATAAGTGAGAATCCGATCCTTCAGAATCTGTCCCGTCTGCCGCAGGGCGAAGCCGCCCACATAGGTCTGCCGGGAGGCGTAGGCCCCGGTGCCAAAGGGAGTGATATCAGTGTCCTGGGTGGAGATCATGTGGACGTCCTCAAAAGGAATCCCGATGGCATCCGCCGCCATCTGGGCGAAGGCGGTGTCGCAGCCCTGACCAATTTCTGTCTCGCCGGTCTGGACCTGGACGGACCCATCCTGGTTGAGAACCATACGGCAGGAGGATGACTCCAGGGAAATGGGCCATACGGCGGTATTGTACCAGAACAGCGCCATACCGACGCCCCGGCGGACAGGACCGGTCTGGTTTTCGTACTCCTTCCGCTTCCGCTGGTAATCCATGGCGGCCATGCCCTTGTCCATCACCTGGCGGAAGGTGTCGCAGTAGTTCTCATTCCTGCTGAAGCCATCCACAAAGCCCTTGGGCATCACGATCTGCCGACGGTACTCCACAGGGTCCCGGCCCAGGGCCCGGGCCACGTCGTCGATGTGGCTCTCCCCCGCCCACATGGCCTGGGGGATGCCATAGCCCCGCATGGCCCCGGCGGAGGGGCGGTTGGTGAATACCGTCCAGGCGTCGCCCTCCACGTTGGGGCAGGGATAGATCTGAGGGAAGGCCCCCATGCCCTTGGCGGCGATGCCGTGGCCGTGGGAGGCGTAGCCCCCCTGGTTGGAGAAGCACTCAATCTTCCGGGCGGCGAAGGACCCGTCGGGCCGCACCCAGGAGATAATATGGGTCCGGATGGCGTGGCGGACCCGGTTGGATACGAAGGTTTCCTCCCGGGAGCAGTCCACCTTCACCAACCGCCCTCCCAGCTGCGTGGTCAGCCAGGCGCACAGGGGCTCGTAGAGGGCGTCCTGCTTGTTGCCGAAGCCGCCGCCGATGTAGGGCTTGACAATCCGCACCTTCCCCCAGGGAATGCCCAGGGCCTGCCCGCAGACCCGGCGGACGATGTGGGGAATCTGGGTGGAGGAGGTGACGGTGATCCTCCCGCCCTCCATATGGGCGGTGCAGATATGGTTTTCAATGTGGCAGTGCTGGACGGTGGGGGTGTCGTACCAGCCCTCCACCTTCACAAGGCCGGGCTCCCTGCTGGCGGCTTCGTAGTCGCCGTTCCGAAGCTGGGTATGCGCCAGGATGTTGTTGGGGTATTTTTCATGAAGCTGGGGCGCGTCCGGCTCCATGGCCTTCTGCACATCCAGGACAAAGGGCTGTTCGTCGTACGCTACCGTCACCAGTCTTGCCGCCTGGGCGGCGGCCACCTCGTTTTCGGCCACCACCACGGCCACTTCGTCGCCGTAATAGCGGACGTGACGGTTCAGCAGCAGCCGGTCGGCCACATCCTGGTGGTGGGGATCGGTGGACCAGGGATGTCCGGCCGTAGGGAAGGGGATGTCCGGCACATCGAAGCAGGTGAAAATTTTCACCACGCCGGGAATCTGTTCCGCCTGGGCGGTATCCACAGAGCGCACCATTCCGTGGGCAATGGTAGAGTGGACAATCCGAGTGACCAGTGCGGAGCGGTCGCAGAGGTCGTCCGTGTATTTGGCGCGGCCGGTGACCTTATCAAAGGCGTCCACGCGGAGTTTACTTTTTCCTACGCTGCTCATTTACATCAGCCTCCTGTCTTTCTTTGATTCAACGTTAGATAGAAGGGAGAAAATTTTTCCTTCCGTTAGGGGTATTTTTGTAATTATAGCACAAGGCTTTGGCAATGTACAGGAGAAATTTTTTTGCAGGGAAATCAATTTTGTGAGAAAAAGGATTTTCCTGGGTTTCCAATGGAGGACTTGACAAACCGCCGCCCTTTGACTATACTTGTATCTGAAAAAGGCATGGAAGGGGAGCAGTACGCTCACCGCGGATGCGCAGAGAGGGGCCGGCTGGTGAAAGGTCCCGTGAAGCGTGAGCCGAAGTCGCCCCGGAGCCTCGCCCCCGAAGGATGCGTCTGATTAAGGGGCGGCGGGTCCTCCCGTTACAGAGGCGGAGCGTCCCCGGCCTGCCGGGGGAATTCAGGTGGTACCGCGGATGATTTCATTCGCCCTGGACGTTTGTCCGGGGCGATTTTCTTTTATCGCCCGGATCGCTCCGGGGCAATCTGAATCAAAGCAAGAGGCCCCCGGAAGGTCCGGAGGGTCTTTGAGGGATCTTATACACATCTGAAGCTGCCGGCGAATAGAGAGGAGTAGAA
>VSNB01000052.1 GCA_009774055.1 Clostridiales bacterium | reverse complement strand
AGTGGCCGCGAACAATCAATTATTCATGACCGCTCGATGCGGTCATGAATAATCGTTGGCGCGGGCCAAAAGTAGGCGCAGGGTCCGGGGGCGCGCAGCCCCCGGGCCGATTCGAGAAGAATTTACCGTTCGCGCCCGGAGGGCGCGAAGATTACTTCCCTGCCTGTGTCTCGCAGTACAGGCACCGATATACCCTCCCCCTGCGGTCCGTAAGCTTAAACACCTGCGGCAGCTCCTGCTCAATCGAAGTAATACACCGTGGATTCTTGCAGTGAATCACATTGGTGATGGTGTCCGGCAGCTTCAGCTGCCGTTTCTCCACCCGCACGCCGTCCTTGATGATATTAACCGTGATATTCGGGTCCACATAGCCGATAATATCCCAATCAAGGTCCAGGTTGCGGTCAATCTTGATAATATCCTTCTTCACCAGCTTGCCGCTGACCACGTTTTTCAGAATGGCCACCGAACAGTCCAGCTTGTCCAGCCCCAGAATGCCATAGAGTTCCATGGCCTTCCCGGCGGCGATGTGGTCGATCACAATTCCGTTTTTAATCGAATCAATGGTCATAATGCGCTCCCTCCCTTACTCGATGCCCAGCAGCTTCATGATCAGCGCCATGCGGATATACCGCCCGTACCGCACCTGGCGGAAATACGCCGCCCGGGGGTCCTTGTCCACCGCCACGGAAATCTCGTTCACCCGGGGCAGGGGGTGCAGGATGCTCAGGTCCTCTTTAGCGTTATACAGCTTGTCCGGCGTGAGGATATAGCTGTCCTTCAGACGCAGGTAGTCCTCCTCGTTGAAGAACCGCTCCCGCTGGACGCGGGTCATATAGAGGATGTCCAGCTTCGGCATGACGGCCTCCAGGTCCGTGGTCTGCTCGTAGGGAATGTCCCGCTTCTGGAGGACCTCCTTCTTGACATAGCTGGGCAGCTTCAGCTCCTCCGGGGAAACCAGGACAATCTTCGTGCCGGCGTAGCGGCTCATGGCGGAGATCAGGGAATGGACCGTGCGGCCGAACTTCAGATCCCCGCAGAAGCCCACCGTCAGGTCCTCGAACCGCCCCTTCTCATGGCGGATGGTCAGCAGATCCGTCAGGGTCTGGGTGGGATGGTTGTGTCCGCCGTCGCCGGCGTTGATCACTGGCGCCAGGGCGTGCTGGCTGGCGACCAGGGGGGCGCCCTCCTTGGGATGGCGCATGGCGATGATGTCCGCGTAGCAGCTGACCGTGCGCACCGTGTCGGCCACGCTTTCGCCCTTGGCAGCGGAGGAGCTGGACGCCTCGGAGAAGCCCAGCACCTGGCCCCCCAGGCTCAGCATGGCGGACTCGAAGCTCAGCCGGGTCCGGGTGGAGGGCTCGAAAAACAGGGTGGCGAGGATTTTCCCGTCGCACTTATGGGCATAGGCGGCGGGGTTCGCCAGCATGTCCGTGGCCGTCGCCACCAGCTGGTCGATCTCCTCCACCGTGAGATCCAGAATACTGATCAGACTTCTTACCTGCTCCATTTACTTGTTCCCTCCCATCCAGCTCTCGTCCGACGGATTGTCCCGGAAGGCGATCAGCCGGGCGATGTCCTCGGGCTTGATATACTTCTCCTCCGCCGCCACCTGGGCGATGACGTCAAAATTGGTGAGGCTCACGTTCTTCACCCCGGCCGCCGCCAGGCGGTCCAGGCCCTTCTGCATCCCGTAGGTGAAGATGCTGGCTACGCCCAGGACCTCCGCCCCCGCTTCCCGCAGGACGTTCACCACCTCGATGACGCTGCCGCCGGTGGAGATCAGGTCCTCCACGACGACGACCTTCTGGCCCTTCTCCAGCCGGCCCTCGATCTGGTTCTGCCGGCCGTGGTCCTTGCTGCCGGAGCGGACGTAGCCCATGGGCAGGCCCATGATATGCCCGGTAATGGCGGCGTGGGCGATGCCGGCGGTGGAGGTTCCCATGAGGACCTCCACGCCGGGATACTCCCGCCAGATGGTCTCCGCCAGGAGGTTCTCCACATCATTGCGGACCTCCGGGGCGGTGAGGGTCAGGCGGTTGTCGCAGTAGACCGGGCTTTTGATGCCGCTGGCCCAGGTGAAAGGCTCCTCCGGGCGGAAGAATACGGCCTTGATTTTTAACAGGTCCTTTGCGATCAGATTAGAAATATTTTCCATAGTCGCTCCTTTTCTTCTTTGCGGCCCCTGCGGGGCCGCTGTAACTTGTTTCTATTCGATACCCCGGGACCTGCGCGGCCCCGGACTCCGCGCCTACTTTTCGCCCCCGCGAAAAGTAGGCAAAAGCGGGCTTAAGGAACTACGTTCCTTAAGAATCCTCCTGAAATTACGGGGGTTGTTTGTTTTTGCGCTTTTCCTGTGGTCTGTCCGGCCTAAACCGGGCTTCCGGTCCGTGTATCGGGCGAAGCGGCTGTTTCAAGACGGTTTCGGCAGCCCCTACCGCATTGCTTCGGGTACTCCCGGAAATCAACGGTTTACCTCCGGATTGTCCGTCCGGCCTACCAGATAATCTAACGAAACCTTAAAATAGTCCGCTAAAATTATCAAATTGCGGACCTCCGGATAGTTAAGGCCTTGTTCATAGGTATAAACGGAATGACGTTTTACACCGATAATATTTCCGACATCGGTCTGTGTCATGCCATTCTCTAATCGCAGTTCCTTGATTCTTTCTGAAAAATCTGCCATAATTCCTCCAAATCATCTTGACAAGGAACATTAAACTAGCTATAATAAAAGATAGTTTAATGTTCTTTTGGGAGGTGATATTTTATGAACCCACTAATGGAAACTCTGTTTGACCTGATGAATGGTCCTCATTCATCAGAAATGGAGCGGCGGGCGATGAAGGAGTCGAGGGAGACAATCCAGGCGGCAAAGGAGCGTCTCTCCTTCGAGGAATTCGACGCTCTCTGGAAGGCGATCACGGACATTGACAACGCCGGTTACCTGGACAGCTTCGTCTTAGGCTTCCGCCTGGGCATGCAGCTGACCATAGAGGGCCTACGGCCCATTGCCCGTTAGTGGAGGAATCCCCCCTCCACACACCCCGGGGAGTCTGCGAGGTCAAGACGGTAGGGTCTGCCGTCAACATCCTCAAACAGCCGCTTCGCCCGATCCACGAACCGGAAGCCCGGTTCAGACCGGACGGACTGCAGGAAAAGCGCAAACCAAAACGCCCCCGTAGTTATAAGGGATTCTTAAACCGTAGGTTTAAGTGACTTTTTGCCTTCTTTTTGTTCACACAAAAAGAAGGCGCAGGGCGTCCGGGGCCGCGCAGGCCCCGGGCCAATTAAAGAAGGCATTCTTTCAACGCCCCAACGTCCTCCGCGATAACCGCCGCCCCTGCCGCTTCCAGCTCTTCTCTCCCGCCATAGCCATACAGTACCCCGATACAGGGGAGCCCATTCTCCTTGGCCCCCGCCACGTCGTGCCGCCGGTCGCCCACCATGACGGCCCGGGAGGGGTCCGCCGCGCCACTGAGGGCCCGGCGGACCACGTCCGCCTTTCGGGTGCTGTCCGGCGCGCTGGAGGGCGCGCCGCAGATTCGTTCGAAATATTGAGCCAGGCCGAAGTGCTCCAGCACCTGCACCGCCATGGCCTCCGGCTTGGAGGTGGCTACCAGCAGCTCTTTCCCCGCCGCTTTTAAGTCCCGCAGAAGCGCCGGGACGCCGGGATAGGGTGCGTTCTCCAGCCAGCCCCGGGCCTGGTAGTACTCCCGGAACCGCTCAATGGCGTCCTCCGACTGCTTCAGATTGAATCCGCAGTACTCCGGCAGGGACTCCATCAGCGGCGGGCCGATGAACTTTACCAGCTCCCCCCGCTCCATATGGACGCCCATATAGTCCAGGGCGTAGGAAATGGCGTTGATGATGCCCTCCTGGGAGTCCGTCAGGGTGCCGTCCAGGTCAAACAAAATGGTATTCCACATGGGCTTATCCTACAAATTCCTCCACGCACCGGCGGTACGCCGCTGCGGGGTCCTCCGCCTGGGTGATGGGACGGCCCACCACGATATAGTCGGAACCGATCTCCTTTGCCCTGGCGGGGGTGGTGACCCGGACCTGGTCCCCCGCCTCGCCGTCGGCGAACCGCACGCCGGGGGTGACGGTGAGGAACCCCGCGCCGCAGGTTTCATGGACCTTCCCCGCCTCCAGGGGGGAGCAGACCACGCCCGCCAGGCCCGCGTCGGCGGCGCACTTGGCGTAGTGCATGACTACCTGGTCCAGGGGCTTCTCAATGAGCAGATCCTGCTCCATCCGCTCCTGGCTGGTGGAGGTCAGCTGGGTCACCGCGATGAGCAGGGGGCGGGTGCCGTCAGGCCTTGTCAGGCCCTCCAGGGCGGCCTCCATCATGGCCTTGGTGCCGGCGGCGTGGAGGTTGGTCATGTCCACGTCCAGGCCGGAGAGGACCGCCATGGCCTTTTTTACCGTGTTGGGGATGTCGTGGAGCTTCAAGTCCAGGAAAATCTTGTGGCCCCGGGCCTTGATCTCCCGGACGATGGACGGCCCCTCGGCGTAGTAGAGCTCCATGCCGATCTTAACGAAGGGCTTCCGCTCCTCGTCCGCGAAGCGGTCCAGGAAGGCCAGGGTCTTCTCCCGGCTGTCGAAGTCCAGAGCGATGATAACGTCCTTACCCATTGTGCGCGCCTCCTATGATGTCAGTCAGACTGTTGATTCCGTATTCTTTCATAGCCTCCGGCAGGCCGTCGATGATATCCCGGCAGGCGAAGGGGTTTACCAGGTTGGCCGCGCCAACCTCCACCGCCGAGGCCCCCGCCAGCATCATTTCAATCACGTCCTCCGCCGAGGATACGCCCCCCATGCCGATGATGGGGATGCGCACCGCCTCATAGACCTGGTACACCATCCGTAGCGCCACCGGGAACACGGCGGGGCCGGAGAGGCCCCCGGTGATGTTGGCCAGCAGGGGCTTCCGGGTCCGGAGATTGATGCGCATGGCCAGCAGGGTGTTGATGAGGCTGACCCCGTCGGCCCCCGCGTCCTCGCAGGCCCTGGCCACGGCGGCGATGTCCGTGACGTTGGGGCTTAATTTCATATAGACCGGCTTGGCGGTGACGGCCTTCACGGCCCTGGTGACCTCCGCCGCCGCCTGGGGGCTGGAGCCGAAGGCCATGCCGCCGCCGTGGACGTTGGGGCAGGAGATATTGACCTCCAGCCACCCCACCTGCTCCTCCCTGTCCAGCAGGGCGCAGGTCTGGACGTACTCGTCAATGGAGAAGCCGCTGACGTTTGCCATCACCGGCTTGTGGAAAACCTCCTTCATCCAGGGCAGCTCCTCGGCAATGACGCGCTCCACGCCGGGATTTTGAAGTCCCACGGCGTTGAGCATTCCCTCGGGGGCTTCGGCGATGCGGGGGGTGGGGTTGCCGAACCGGGGCTCCCTGGTGGTGCCCTTGAAGGAGAAGGTCCCCAGACAGTTGATGTCGTAAAGCTCCGCGAACTCCCGCCCGTAGCCAAAGGTTCCGCTGGCGGGAATTACCGGGTTGTCCAGCTGGATGCCGGAGAGGGTTACCCGCGTATCTACCATATGATCTCCTCCTTTTCCAGCACCGGACCGTCCTTGCAGATTCGCTTGTTCCCGTATTTGGTCTTGCAGGAGCATCCCATGCAGGCTCCGAACCCACAGCCCATCCGCTCCTCAAAGCTGAGGAGGCCGGAGGTGGTCGTGGCGTTGCATACCGCCTGCAGCATGGGCAGCGGCCCGCAGGCGCAGAAGTAGTCGTAGCTTTCCGGCAGGGCGTCGGTGACGAAGCCCTTGACGCCATAGCTCCCGTCCACGGTGGAGACGATGGTTTCGACGCCCAGGGTGCGGAACTTGTGCACGCAGAAGAGCTCCGCCAATTTGTTGAAGCCCAGGACAACGACGGGAGTCTTGCCCGCTTTCAGGAGCTCCTTCGCCAGTCCGTACATGGGTGGGATGCCCACGCCGCCGCCAATGACCAGGGTCCTGGGCCCGCATTTGGACACATCGAACCCGTTGCCCAGGCCGCACAGCACGTTCAGCGCCTGTCCCGCCCTCATCTGGCTGAGGGTGGCGGTGCCTTTGCCCACCACCTTGTAGAGGAAGGTGATCTCCGCTGTCTCCTCATCCCAGTCGCAGATGGAGATGGGCCGCCGGAGGAAATGTCCGTTCAGCCTGATGTTAAGAAACTGCCCCGGCGCGGTGATCTCATGGATGTCCCCGCAGATCCGCATCTCCCAGACATCCTCCGTCAGCGGCCGGTTGTAATGGATGCTGTATAGATCCTGTATCATATTCCGTCCTCCTTCCAGACGATCTCTCCGTTTATCATGGTCAGCAGGCAGAGCCCGTACAGCTCCATCCCGGCGAAGGGCGTGGCCCGGCCCATGGTCTGGAACCGCTCCGGGTCCACCACATAGGGCTTGTCCAGGTCAAAGACCGTCAGGTCCGCCGGCTGTCCCTCCTCCAGGGGCGTGCCGAAGCCGAAGCGTTTGGCGGCGTTTCCGTTCAGCAGCGCCATCAGGCGCTCCATGGACAGGATGCCCGGCTTCACCAGATGGGTATACACCGCCGCGAAGGCCGTCTCCAGACCCACCACGCCCATGGCGCTCTTCTCCAGCCCCCGGCCCTTCTCCTCGGCGGAGTGGGGGGCGTGGTCGGTGGCGATCATGTCGATGGTCCCGTCCAGCAGGCCCTCGATAAGGGCCGCCCGGTCCTCCCGGGACCGGATGGGGGGATTCATCTTGAACCGGCCGTCCTCCTGGAGGTCCTGGTCGGAGAAGACCAGGTAGTGGGGGCCGGTTTCGCACGTCACGTCCACCCCCCGGGCCTTGGCCTGGCGGATGAAGTCCACGCTCTCCTTGGCGGAGATATGGCAGACATGGTAGGCGCAGCCCGTCTCCTCCGCCAGTCTGAGGTCCCGGGCGATCTGGCCCCACTCGCTCTCGGAGCAGATGCCCCGGTGTCCGTGAGAGCGGGCGTAGTCCCCGTCGTGGATATAGCCGCCGCGCAGGAGGCTGTTGTCCTCGCAGTGGGCGGCGATGATCTTCCCCAGCCGCTTGGCCTCCCCCATGGCCTCCCGCATCATGGCCTCGCTCTGGACGCCCCGGCCATCGTCGGAGAAGCCCGCCGTATAGGGTGCCATGGCCTCCATGTCCGCCAGGGCTTCGCCCCGCTCGCCCCGGGTGATGGCCCCGTAGGGGTGGACGTGGACCGCGGCGTCCCGGGCGATGATCTCCCGCTGGACGTTCAGCGCCTCCAGGCTGTCGGGAATGGGGTTCAGGTTGGGCATGGCGCACACATGGGCGTAGCCGCCCCGGGCGGCGGCCAGGGAGCCGGTGCGGATGGTTTCCTTATAAGAAAATCCCGGCTCTCGAAGATGGACATGGACATCAACGAAACCGGGAAATACGGCGGCATGATGAAGATCAATGGCAACAGCGCCAGCAGCGGCCTCCAGCCCCCCGGCGACAGAAATAATGCGGCCCTCCGCAACGGAAAGATCAACCGGGCGGAAACCGTCTTTGGTAAACAGCAGACCGTTTTTCAACAAATACTTCAAGGAACACGCTCCCTTCCGCCGGCCAGCCGGCCGGCCCTAGTATCTCAGCTTTCTAATTGTGTTATTATACCGGATAGGAGGGCGGGATGTCAATATGGAATTTAGAACCTGCATTCACAACCGTTGAACGCCGCCTGGGCGGTCTTTTTCCCGCCATGCTGCGGAAAAGCTCCTTGTCTGAAGAGAAAAATCCTCGCCCATCCGGCATCCCCCGGTTATGAATACAGGTTCTTAGGCATGCCGCAGTTGAAATTTGCTTCCGGCAGAAAAGCGCGGCCAAAAGGAATAGACTTATTCCTGGCCGCGTGGTATAATGCCTATCAGTAGATTCTGTAAGGGAAAGGGGGCGGCCCGATGAAACGAAATCTCCTCCGGAACGCCGGACAGGCGGCCTGCCTGCTGCTGGCGGTCTGCCTGCTGGGCGGCTGCGCCGCTTTGCTGGAGCGGTCCTACAGCGCGGCGGAGCCCTATGTGGACCGCTACTGGGACTCCGGCGCGGAGGACACCCTCCGGGCGGAGAGCTACCAGGACCTGGTCAATTCCCTCCTGCTGCTGATTGAGGAGCGGGCCGAGGAGGGCATCATCCGCTGCTACGGCGACGTGGGCGAATACCGGGAGGCCATGGCCGCCAGGGAGGAGGTCCGCACGGAGACGACCCTGGGCGCGTACCTGCTGCGGGACCTGCGGATTTCCCACGAGAGCGGTTCGAATTACAGCACCGTTACCTGCTATATGACCTACCGGGAGGACGCGGAGGACATCGACGCCATTATGAAGCTCTCCGACAGCCAGTCCCTGGTGGATTTGCTGCGCCTGTCGGTCCGGGAGGAGCGGGACAAGCTGACTGCCCGCTTTTCCTACGACACCCCCCGTGAGGACGTGATCGCCGCCGTGGAGAGCTTCTGGCAGGAGCTGTGCCGGGCGGAGCAGGAGGAGGCCGCCGCAGCGTCCGCCGAAATTCTGCCGGAGGACGTGGAGGACGCCTCCGGGGAGGAGCCGGAGAACCAGGAGGAGGCCGGCGAAGCAGAGGAACCGGAGGACGCAGAGCCGGCGGAGGAAGAATCCGGCGAAGAAACGGAGTCCCCCGCCGAAGAGCCGTCCCAGGAGTGGGAAGTCCGGAGCGGAGCACCCGGAGAGGGTGAACCGGGGGAGGGCGAAGGGCCGGCGGAGCCCCCCGAGGAGGAATTTCCCCCCTGCCCCTGGCGGATTCAGTTCTACCCCAACCAGGAGACGGCGGAGATCGTGGAGGTCCTGCTGAAAACCTAAGAAGCTGTACCAATAGGTGCCGGCACGTATCTTGACGGAAAATGTTTCGTCTGGCTGCGTCAGAAACGCTTGAAATCCGTCAGGATTCCTGCGAGTTTCTTCCTTGCCAGACAAAAAATTTTTCTCGCCAATCTGCATACCGTCATCTATTGGTACTGCTTCTAAACGATATGGAAACCGCCCCCGGAAGTTTTTTGACTTCCGGGGGCAGTTTTGTAAGGGCAGTTAAGTTACAGCTGGACGATCCAGCCCATGTCGTCGGCCACCACGCCGGTCTGCATCCCATAGATGTGATCGTAGAGCTTCTGGCTCACGGGGCCTACGCCGCCGCCGTGGATGACGATGTCCCGGTCCATGTAGCGCAGATAGCCAATGGGAGAGATCACGCAGGCGGTGCCGGTGGCCCAGGCCTCCTGCAGGGAGCCATTCTTGCTGGCCTCCTCGATGTCCTGGATGGACAGCCGCCGCTCGCTGACCTTGTAGCCCCACTTGCGCAGCAGGGTGATGGTGCTGTCCCGGGTGACGCCGGGGAGGATGGAACCGCCCAGAGGGGCGGTGATGACCTCGTCGCCGATCATGAAGAAGGCGTTGGAGGTGCCCACCTCCTCCACGTACTTGTGCTCGTGGGCGTCCAGCCACAGGACCTCCTTGCAGCCGTTCTCCAGGGCCTTCTTGGTGGCCCGCATGCCGCCGGCATAGTTGCCCCCGACCTTGGCGAAGCCGGTGCCGCCTACGGCGGCGCGGATGTACTCGTCCTCCACATAGATGTGGCTGCCGGTGAGGCCGCCCCGGTTGATGTCATAGTAGGCGCCCACGGCGCAGAGGATGATGATAAAGTGGTAGTGCTTGGCGGGCTCCACGGAGAAGCTCACCTCGTCGGAGATAATGTAGGGCCGGATGTAGAGGGCGGTGCCGGGCTGGCTGGGAATCCAGTCGGCGTCCGCCTGCACGGTGGCTTTCACAGCCTCGATAAACAGCTCCTCGTCCATATAGGGGATGCACATGCGCTCGTTGGTGCGGTTGAGGCGCTTGGCGTTCATGTCCGGACGGAAGAGGTTGATCTTCTTGTCCGGGGTCAGGTACGCCTTCATGCCCTCGAACATCATCTGGGCGTAGTGGAGGACGCAGCTGGCGGGGTCCAGGCTGATGGGGCCGTAGGGGACGATCTTGCCGTCATGCCAGCCCTGGCCTTCATCGTAGTCCATGATGAACATGTGGTCGGTGAAGTACTTGCCGAAGCCCAGGTTGCTCTGGTCCGGCTTGGGCTTGGGGTTCGCGGTGCGGGTCACGGGAAAATTGTAAGACATTTTCTATTCCACCTTTCAGGTTGTTCAACCTTTTTCTCGGGAGAAAAAGGTTCAAAAAGAGCTTTTTGCGCGAAACTGCCGTTTCGCTTATGCCTCCCTGGCACTGCCGATCTCCAGCAGGTTGCCCTCCGGGTCCGCCGCGTAGAAGTTGCGGATGCCGAAGGGGTAAGTCGTGGGCGCGCCCAGGGGGAAGGTGACGTTCAGCGCCGACAGGCGCGCGTACTCCGCGTCCACATCGGCGAACCGGGGCAGCCAGAGGGCGATCTCAAAGGTCTGATTGAGCCCCTTCGGGGGAGCATAGGGCTCTCCGAGGGACTGGGCGAAGGCCTTGCGGCTGTACATGAACAGGGACAGCTCCCCGCTGGCCGTCTGGAACTCCGCGAAATCTCCCCCGTCCCATTGGGTCTGAAAGCCCAGTATATCCCGGTAGAAGGGAACCATGGTTTCCATGCTTCCGGCCAGCAGGCAGGCGCCTATCCGCGCCTCTTTTCCAAGGACTGTCATACCGGCCGGTCCAGCGCGTACAGCTCCGGCCTCCGGTCACGGAATACGTTGATGGAGGAGCGGATGCCCTCGATGACCGAGAAGTCCGCCTCGCCGGTGATGATTTCCTCCCGGTCCCCGGCCTTCGCCAGGTACTCGCCCCAGGGGTCAATGACGGCGCTGTGTCCGCCGCAGCGGGTTTCTCCCGCCGTCCCCACGCTGTTGCACAGTACCAGGAACATCTGGTTCTCGATGGCCCGGGCCAGGGCCAGGGTTTCCAGGTGCATGGTCCGCTTCTCCGGCCACTGGGCCACGGCGAAGAGCAGGTCCACCCCCTCCAAGGTCATGGTCCGGATGAGCTCCGGGAACCGGATATCGTAGCAGATGATCAATCCGCAGGACTTGCCGTCCAGCGTAAACCGGCAGGTATGCCATCCGCACAGGAAGGACTCGTGCTCCCCGGAGGGCGTAAACAGATGGGTCTTGTCGTACTCCGCGATGACCTCCCCGGCCCGGTCGAAGACGTAGGCGGTATTGAAGAACCCCTCCGTCCGTTTGTTCGCCACGCTGCCGCAGACGATGTTGATATTCAGCTCCCTTGCCAGGGCGGAGAAAACGGCCTTTGTCCGCTCCCCGTCCCGGTCGGCGCAGGGCTCCAGATCCTTGGGGAAAAACCCGGTGTTCCAGGTTTCCGGCAGGACTGCCACGTCCGGATGTTCCGTCCTTGCGGCGGCGCGGACCAGCTCCTCCGCGCGGGCAAAATTCCAGTCCGGCTCGCCCAGGCGCATGTCCATTTGAATGCAGGAAATTTTCATAAGCTGCCTCCTTACAGGCGGATCGCCGTCTCCAGGGCGATAGACAGATACCGCTCATAGTCGGACTCCGGATGCGCTCCCAGAAGTCCGCGCTCCCACCGGCTTCCCGCCAGGCTGTCGGCGGTATACAGGAATTGGTATACCGGCTTCCCCCGGAACTGCCCGGCGGCCATGACGGAGGCACACTCCATCTCCACCGCCCCGCAGCCCTCCGCCCGGCGCTCCGCGACCTTCCCGGGCGTCTCACGGTAAATGGCATCGGTGGTCCAGGTCCTGCTGCGGACGTAGGGCAGCGCCAGCTCGTCGAAGATTGCCGCGAGACGCTCCGCCGTGGGGACCTCCACATAGTCGGAGGGCGGCAGGTAGTGGAAGCTGGTCCCCTCGTCCCGGTAGGCGGCGGTGGGAACGATCAGGTGTCCGGCAGGCAGGGCCGCGTCCAATCCGCCGCAGGTCCCAAAGAGCAGGACCTTTTCCGCGCCCTTGACCCACACCTCCTCCAAAATTCCAACCGTGGCGGGGCCGCCGATGGTGGTGAGGTACAGCCCAAGGGTCTGTCCCTGGTAGGAAAAGCGGTAAATGGGTACTTCCACACAGGCGCTTATGGTGCTGACGGCCTCCACCGGAAGCCGCTTTTGCAGCGCCTCAACGACCTTCCGCTGGAAGGTCACCAGTACGGTTTTCGGAAAGCCCTCCACCGGCTGGGATAAATGTACCGGCTTCAGCAGCTCCTCGCCGCCGTCAAAGCCATGGCGGATCATTGGTAGTCCCTTCCCGCCTGGAGGGCCTTCATGTTCAGCTCCACCAGTTGGGCCTTTGCAGGAGGCACCAGCTTCTGCACAGTAGCGTCCGCCCCGTCAAAGCTCAGCTCCGGGTTGTTTTTCAGCACGTGCCCCATCATGACCATATTCGCCAGAGTGGGCACGCCCGCGTCGTTGGCCATCTGGGTGGCGGGGATGTAGTAGACTTCTACGTCCGTGCGCGCCACCTTCTCGGAGATCAGGGTGGAATCCACGTAGATCTGCCCGCCGGGGACCACGGAGTCCACATACTTTTGCAGGCTGGGCAGATTCATGACGATCAGCACGTCCGGGTTGGTGATAATGGGGGAGCCCACGGGATCGTCGGAGAGGATGACGTTGCAGTTGGCGGTGCCGCCCCGCATTTCGGGGCCGTAGGAGGGCAGCCAGCTCACCTGTAAATCCTCCAGGAGGCCCTTGTAGGCCAAAAACTTCCCGGCGAACAGGATGCCCTGCCCGCCGAAGCCGGCGATCAGGATCTGAGTGGTTTTCATTTCGCATCCGCCTCCTTTTCCGCGCTTCTGTCCTTATAGACGCCCAGGGGGTAGTAGGGCAGCATGTCGCTCTCCACCCACTCCAGAGCCTTCTGGGGCGTCATGCCCCAGTTGGTGGGGCAGGCGGAGACAACCTCGATGAGGGAAAAGCCCTTCTTGTCGATCTGGTTCTGAAACGCCTTTTGGATAGCCTTTCCGGCGGCCTTCACATTCTTGACGCTGTTCACCGCCACACGGGCCACGTACTCCGGACCTTCCAGGGTCGCCAGCATCTCGCAGACCCTGATGGGCCAGCCGCAGTGGTTCACGTCCCGGCCATAGGGAGACGTCTGGGTCACCTGCCCCGGCAGGGAGGTGGGGGCCATCTGTCCGCCGGTCATGCCGTAAATGGCGTTGTTGACGAAGATCACGGTGATATTCTCATTCCGGGCGGCGGCGTGGACCGTCTCCGCCATGCCGATGGAGGCCAGGTCGCCATCCCCCTGGTAGGTAAAGACGATGTTGTCCGGACGGCACCGCTTGATGCCGGTAGCCGTGGCGGGGGCCCGGCCATGGGCGGCCTCGATCATGTCGCAGGCAAAGTAGTCGTAAGCCATGACCGCGCAGCCCACGGGAGCCACGCCGATGGCCTTGCCCTCGATGCCCAGGCTGTCGATGGCCTCCGCCACCAGACGGTGGATGATGCCGTGGGGGCAGCCGGGGCAGTAGTGGAGCGCCGCATCCGTCAGGGACTTGGGCTTCTGGAATACAATCGCCATATCAGTTCACTCCTTTCCGGGCTTCCCGAATCGAGGCCAGCACCTGGTCCGGCGAGGGGATCATGCC
The DNA here is from genome assembly GCA_009774055.1 of Clostridiales bacterium. Lineage (GTDB taxonomy): Bacteria > Bacillota > Clostridia > Oscillospirales > Oscillospiraceae > Pelethomonas. Next base: position 2,196 of record VSNB01000052.1, on the reverse strand, counting down.
GCCGGTGCGGTTGCACAGGCTTACGGGCCGGGTGCATTCGATAGCCAGGCGCACATCCTCGATCATCTGCCCCATGTTCAGCTCCACACAGACGAAGCTCTTCACCTGCTCCGCTGCCTGGCGCAGGACCTTGGAGGGGAAGGGCCAGAGGGTGATGGGCCGGATGAGGCCAGCCTTGATCCCCTCGCTCCGGGCCTGGACTACGGCGTTCTTCGCCACCCGGGAGGCGATGCCGAAGGCGGCCACGCAGACCTCCGCGTCCTCCATCATGTACTCCTCGTACATGACCTCGTTCTCCTCCACGGTCCTGTACCGCTCGTAGCGCTCGAAGTTCTTTCGCTCCAGCTCATCGGGCTTGAGATACAGGGAGTTGACGATATTGTGCTTCCGCTGCATCTTTGTGCCGGTGAGGGCCCAGGGCTTATCGTAGATTTCCACCTCCGCGTCCTCGAAGGTGATGGGCTCCATCATCTGCCCGATGGTGCCGTCCGCCAGGATCATGGCGGTCATAAGGTACTTGTCCGCCAGGTTGAAGCCCTTGACGGTAAGGCTCGCCATCTCCTGCACGGAGGCGGGAGCCAGGACGATCATGCGGTAGTCGCCGTGACCGCCGCCCTTGGTGGCCTGGAAGTAGTCGGACTGGCTGGGCTGAATGCCCCCCAGGCCGGGGCCGCCCCGCTGGACGTTCACCACGAAGGCGGGCACGTCAGAACCGGCTATGTAGCTCAATCCCTCGCCCTTCAGGGAGATTCCCGGGCTGGAGGAGGAGGTCATAACCCGCATCCCGGCGGCGGCGGCGCCGTAGACCATGTTGATGGAGGCGATTTCGCTCTCCGCCTGGAGGAACACGCCGCCGATCTTGGGCATCTTTTTCGCCATATAGGCGGCAATCTCCGTCTGAGGGGTGATGGGGTAGCCGAAGTAATGGCGGCAGCCCGCCCGGATGGCGGCCTCCGCGATGGCTTCGTTGCCCTTCATTAAGACTCTTTCTGCCATACTGTCCTCCTTATTTCTCTACGGTGATGATGCAGTCCGGGCACATGGTGGCGCAGAAGGCGCAACCGATGCAGTCCTCCTGCTTGGTCATCACCGCCGGGGAGTAGCCTTTTTTGTTGATCTGGTCCTTGGCGATGGCCAGGATGTGCTTGGGACAGGCGTTTACGCAAAGGCCGCAGCCCTTGCACAAATCTGTCAGAAACGTGACTTTTGCCATTTATTTTGCTCCTTTCTTGCCGCCTCCGGCGGCAGGGGGAATTGCTTCTTGAATCGTCCCGGGCTCCCGCGCCCGGACGGCGGCTTACTTTTCGTCCACGCGAAAAGTAAGCAAAAGCGTGCCAAAACCTGCGGTTTTGGATTCCCTTGATTACGGGGGAATTTGTTTTGCGCCTGAGGCACAGTCTGTTTGGCCTGCTGTACTGCCGTCCGCTCTGCCGGTCTTCAGCGTCTGTTTCAATGTGGTGATCAGGGCCCCCTACCGGTCCGGCGGGACCGGCTCCCGGGGTGGGTTGGTGAGGTCTGTTTACTGAAAAGGCGATTTCTGGGGCTGGGGGCTCCGTCTTGCCAGCGACCGGAATTGCCGCTCTGTCATAGTCCGGGACAGAATCTCCCACAGACGCGCTTCGGCGTTTTCCGCCGGCGGAGGGCCGGGAGCGCGCTTCTCCCACTCCGCCGCCGCTGCGTAGAGGAACGTGGACCAGCTCTCATTCAGCGGCTTTCCGTTCCGCAGGGCCGTGACATACATGTTTTGCAGCAGAAAGTCAAATCCTTCCCGGTATGCTTTCCCGTCCAGGCCGGATACGGCCTTTAAAAAGCCGGTTTCCGCTTCCGCGCCGTTCTCCAATATAGCATATATCCTCTGCGCCGGTGGTGTCAATGGCTTTTTCTGCCGGACTTCCTTTAATAAATAGTAGGTTTCTTTGGATAAATATGTGGTCCGTTTTTTGAATGCCTTGCAATAGAACAGAGCCTGCCGGTCGATCAGCGCCGTCACATCCGCCCAGGTACACCCAATATCCTCCAGCGCGGGCAGATCCGGATTCGTGTTGCACAACAGGATACCATATTTCTGCAAATACTTCAACAAAAGATTCATAAATATTCGTTACCCAAAAAGCGGCCCCGTCTTAGAGCCTGTTTAAAAACTTTTGACAAGAACGACCTCCAGGTAGATAATAAGGAAAAACAGGCAGGAGCTGA
>VSNB01000051.1 GCA_009774055.1 Clostridiales bacterium | reverse complement strand
CCCCGGAGGCGTACGCCTCCGGGGCCTTTGCGCGGGGTTTGCCGTCCGCCGGGACGGCGGGGTGAGGGGTTACGCGTTCTCGCCGGTTTTGCTCAGGTCCAGATTGTCCGCGACCTCCTCGCCGGGGGCGGAGGCGGCGGTGGACCACTCCTTCTCCAGCTGCACCCAGTCGCGGTTCTCCAGCAGCTCGGTCCAGTCCTCGGTGACATCCATCTCCAAGCGCTCGTAATCGTGGCTGTTGGTGGCCTCCTGCATGGCGGCGTAATACCACTTGTCCTCCGTGTTGTCGGGCCAGCGGATCATGTCGGGCAGCAGGTGGTCCTTATCCGGGGTGCGGTCCAACATCCGGTTGATCAGGGTCACCGCCTCTGCGCGGGTGATGGGCTGGTCAGGGCGGAAGGTGCCGTCGGTGTAGCCCTTGATCCAGCCGGCCTTGACGGCGCGGTTGATCTCGTTCTCCGCCCAGTGGCCGGAGATGTCGGAGAAGCTGACGGGGAGGTTCACCTCGTCGCTGAGGAACCGGGCCGCGATGGCCGCGAACTCGGCGCGGGTGATATTGCGGTTGGGACGGAAGGAGCCGTCCTCGTAACCCTTGATGATCCCGGCCTTCGCGCTGGTGGAAACGCCGTTGTTGAACCAGTTCTTCGCCTGCACGTCGGGGAAGGAATTCTCCGTGGCCCAGTGCTCCATCCGGAATTCATCCGTCATCAGGCGGAAGAAGATGGTCGCTACCTCCGCGCGGGTGATGTTGGCCTCCGGGTGGACCAGGCCGTCGGTGTAGCCGATGATATAGGCGTAGTGGTCCACGCTGTTGAGCCCGGGCGCGGCCAGAGGCACGTCGTCATCCAGAAGGGTGACGGTGTCCGGGCCGGGCCCCAGCGGGGTGGGAGCCGGCGTGATGGGCGTGACGGCGTCCGGAGCCGGGGGCGGGAAGATCGGGCCGGGATTCCCGGGCTCCTGGCTGTTCTGAATGAAGTACAGCCGCAAAACCGCGCCGCTTTGCGCCAGCGCGGACAGGATGTTGCCAGCGTTGCCTGCGTCGAAGACGTACCCGGCAATGGACATATCCTCTGTCGTGACGCTGACCGTGCTGCCGGCGGCGGCGGTGCGGACTTCGGGGTTGGCGGCCTTGACCGCGCTGGGCAGCAGGCGGTTGGTGGACGCGTCGTACCACTCCACGCTGTAGCGGATTTCTGCCGGCTGCTCCTCATCCTTAGTGAAGTACAGCTTCAAGACCGCGCCGCTTTGCACCAGATCGGCGGACAGGACGTTCCTGCCGTCGTCCGCCTTGAAGGCGTACCCGGCAATGGACTTATCCCCGTCTGTGACGGCAACCGTGCTGCCGATCTCGCCGGTGCGGGTTTCGGGGTTGATGGCCTTGACCGCGCTGGGTAGCAGATTGCCGGTGTCGGCGTCGTACCACTCCACGGTGTAGGAGGCTTCCTTCGGCACATCTGCCGTCCGGTCATACCGCAGGGTGATGGTGTTGGAACCGTCTGTCAGGGTATACGGCAGGTCCGGGGCGGTGGAGGTGTAGGAGTATTCCTGACCATTATAGGTGGGAGCCTTCTCAATGTCCTCGCCCGTGATGATGTCACCCACATTGCCGCTGATAACGCTCTTGGTGTCGCCGTCCTTCACATTATTGGTGTAGTACTCGTGCACCACGGTGCAGGAGGCTTCCTTCGGCGGCGGCGCGTCTTTGGTGAAGTACAGCTTCAGAACTGTGCCGCTCTCCGCCAGGGTACCGGACAGGACGTTGTCCTTGTTGCTCTCGTCAAAGGTATAGCCGGTAACGATTTTGTCATCCGCAGTAACCTCGACTTTGCTGCCGATCTCGCCGTTGCGGGTTTCTGGGTTGACGGCCTTGACCTCGCTGGGCAGCAGGCTGCCGGTGCCGGCATCGTACCACTCCACGGTGTAGTCGGCTTCCGTCGGCTGCTCCACGTCCTTGGTGAAGTACAGCCGCAGGACCGTGCCGTTCTCCTCCAATGTGTCGGACAGGATATTGCCTTGATTGTTCTCATCGAAGGTGTAGCCGTCAATGATCTTATCGAAATTAGTAACCTCGACCTTGCTGCCGACAGTACCGGTGCGGGTTTCTGGGCCCTTGAGGGATTCACCATCGACATCGTACCACTCCACAGTGTACGTGGCCTGGACAGGGCCGGTGTTCTCTTTCTCCCACACGGCGTAGAGCGTCTTGGTGGGGGTGTCTTTGCTCAGTTTGATCTTGCCTCCCGCTTTGTAGTCGGCGGTCGTGGCATATGCGCTTTCGGACCAGCCTTTAAAGATATAGCCTGAGCGGGTAGGCTCTCTTGAAGAGACAATGAAATAAACGCTGGATTCCGAGCTCGTTGCAGTCTGCGGACCGGGCGCACCAGAACCACCGTTTGCGTCATACATCAAAGTGAACGTGGTATTCTCCTCGAAAAAGAGGAACAACGTTTCGTTAGCTTTGTAGGGAGCGTTTCCGGTGATGTTATAGTGTACAGTGGCATAGTTATTGTTCGGCGCCAGACCATTTTTATATGTGGATGGCACGGTCGTAAGTGAGCTCCAGTTGTAGCCCTTGTAACCGCTAAAGCCGGACAAATTAGCTAAAGCCCGCAAATTGGTGCTGTGGTTGTAGCCGGAGTGACCGGTACTTTGCAGACATTTTTGAGTCAGAGTCACTCTGTCTACTGCGTTTCCGTTCACGACCTTTACCACATCGACAGTAAAATTTTCGCCGCTGATCAGCGCAGCTTCACTTGCTCCGCCGGTCTGCTTATCCGCCAGGGCCTGGAATCGGGCCAGGTCGTTTTCCATGCCGTCCCAGCTGTCCCAGTTCTCCGTCAGGAGCTCCAGCAGCGCGGCGGCCTGCATTCCCAGAGCCTGGTACTCTTCCTGGTTCTCCGCAGTCAGCGCGAAAGCCTCCATGGCGTCCAGCAGCTCACGGAACTGCCGCACCAATCCGGCCAGCTCGTCCGCGCTGCCGGCGGCGTCCTCTTCGGGCTCTGCTTCTTCCGAAGCGTCCTCAGCGTCAGCCTCCTCCTTATCGGAGGGGGCCTCAGCGTTGGGTTCCTCCTCGTCGGAGGGGTCCTCAGCGCCGGCGCCCTCCTCGTTGGAGGGATCCTCAGCGTTGGAGACATCTTCGGGGGTGGTTTCTTCCTCAATGGAAGTATCCTCGGCGTTAGATTCTTCCCCGTTGGAAGCGTCCCCGGCGTTGGCCGCTTCCTCAATGGGAGCATCCTCGGCTTCGGCCGCTTCCTCAAGAGGAGCATCCTCGCCGGGCTCTTCCGCAGAGGCGTCCTGTTCACTGCCGGTCACGGCGGCGGCAGTCTCCGTCTGGGCGGGCTCCTCCGCCGCCATGGCGGTGACGGGCAGCAGGCTCAGGCACATGACCAGGGCCATGAACAGCGCAAGTCCGCGCTTGCGTGCGCGCTTCAAAATCTTCATGATATTCTTCCTTTCTTTGCGAAATTTACGGATGCAAAGGATCCGGCGGCCGGACGAGCGTATTGCGGAAACCGCAACTTAGCTTCCTGACTTTGCGTGACCGTCCTTTCGGACGGATTGCTGAAAGTTTCCAGCAGCCGGGCTGACATAGTATCCGCTGGCGATGAAATCTGGTGATACCTTAGTCCCCATGGCTTTGCCGTCCCACGGTTTCCCGTGGTTTGCCAAAAAAATGCTGTGGTAATTTGCGGACGTGCGGTCCGTGGCCCCGCCCCGGCGCCGTTTCCGGGGCGGCCTGCTCCATAGGCATCCCTCCCTTGCCGTCGTATGGTCGGACTTCGCTTGGACATCTATGCCGGACCTGCCCCGGCTGGGGTACGGGGCGGGTGGACATACGGTCAGAATAACGGGGAGCGGAACGCTCCCCCCAGGACGAAAACTATCCGGCGGGCTGCTCGAATTCCCGCAGAAACGGGTCGAACAGCTCCTCCTCGGCCCGCTTCCGGGCCTTCACTGCGTCCTCGAACCGCCCGTAGCTGCCCAGGTAATACCGCTTCCCCTTGAAACAGATCATCGCCCGCCACAGGCGTTTGTCCGTCCGCCAGTCCACGCCGGGGACGCCGCTGGTGTTGTTTTTCCGCACGGTCTTGGCCCGCAGCATCTCCACGCAGGTTCCGTCCACGTAGGTCAGGGCGGTGAAGCCCGGATTTTTGCACCCGCAGCTGGTGGTTTTCCCGCAGCGGAGGTAGTAGGTCTTGACCACCGTTTCCTTCCCGCAGTCGCACCGGCACAGCCAGGCCGTCCGCCCTCCGATGTTCTCCGCAGGCCGGACTACGGTCAGCTTGCCGAACCGCTGTCCTGTCAGATCCAGTTTTTTCCTGGAGTGTCCCATATTGTCAGGCCCCTTTCTGTAGACAAAATATATCTTTTGTCATTGAGGGGCCAATTTGTCATAAAATCTGGATAAAATTGCAAAAAAAGAGCAGAAAAACCAAGGGCTGCAAAAATTATCCGCTTGCAGTCCTTAATTTTTCATACTCTTTTCGTGATTACGCCGATTTTAGGGAAACGCTCTTCCTTTCTCTTTCTATTGTGCTATAATAATTTTAGGCGAAACCCAGCATTCCACCTGTCAAATACTGCCGAATTTGACAAAAGATATATTTTGTCTATTTCGCCAGTCCCGCTAGGTCACGAGGCCCAGCCGCTCCATCTGCCGGGCGTGCTCCGCGCCGGTGGTGAGGAGGTAGAGCCGGGTGGTATTGACCGAGCTGTGCCCCAGAATGTCCGCCAGCTTCACGATGTCCCGGCAGGCCCGGTAGAAGGAGGCGGCGAACAGGTGGCGCAGGTTGTGTGGAAACACCTTGGACGCCTCCACCCCCGCCAGGGCGCACAGGTCCTTCATTTCCCGCCAGATCTGGCGGCGGGAAATGCCCTTGCCGCTTCCGGTGAGAAAGAGCTCGCCGGAGGCGATTTTTCGCTCTGCGGCGTACTTCAGCAGCTTGCGGCACAGCTTGGAAGGGAGGAGGATCGTGCGGATTTTGCCCTTCAGGCTGATTTCGGCCCTGCCCTGCCGGGCGGCCTCCAGGGTGATGTAGCGGACCTCGCTGACCCGGATGCCGGTGGCGCAGATGGTTTCCATCAGGAGGGCCAGCCGGCGGCGTCCGCTCTCCCGCGCGGCGTCCAGGAGGCGGCGGTAGTCCTCCCGGGTGATCTCCCGCCGCTGCTCCCGGAAGGTCCGCCTCTGGAGGCGGAGGAATCTGATCCGGCAGTCCTCCCGGCCCAGAAACCGCAGGAAGCGGTTGAGGGCGGAAAGCATGGAATTGACGGTGGCGGGGGCGTAACGCTGGGACAGCAGGACGCCGCGCCATGCGGCGGCGTTTTCCCGGGTCAGCGCCCGCCGGTCCAGCCAGCGGGCGAAGGCCCGGACGTCCCGGAGGTATTTTTCGATGGTGCCCGCGCTCCGCTCCTCGCTTCGCAGGTAGGCGGCGAAGGCTTGGCAGCTGGTTTCGGTGATGGTCATGGAAGCTCCTCCTTTAATGTGATGCTCTATAGTTTCACATAAATAGAGGCGCAGGTGTACTCTTATATGCAACTTTCTCCCAAATTTGTCGTGAATGCAGGGAGGAGTGACATGAAAAAGCCGGCGCGGAATACTCCGCGCCGGCTCAAACTTTATCGTCTCCGGAAAAACCGGACCTTTTCCACCGCCCAGGCCCCCCAGAGGCACAGCGCGTCCAGAACCAGGGTAAAGAGCGTCACAAAGAACACCTCTTCGATGGCGGTTCCCCACTGCAACCGCACGATCGCGTTGATGCTGATGTGAAGCAGGATGCCCAGCAGTATCATCAGAATCATGGATTTCTGCCTGTTCCGGCATTTCAGCCAGATCCCGTACACCGCCCAGGCGAAGGCAGCCGACAGGATAACGATGCCGAGGGCGCGCAAGTCTCTTACGCCCAGGGAGCAGAGAAACGGGTATACCCCTGCGGACGCGATGATCAGCGTGTTGCGCACTGGCTTTTCCGTGCGCAGCAGGGGGTAGCATACCGCCCAGCCGAAGGCGATGCACTTGATGACCAGCAGAGCCGCCCACATGCTGCCGTGGGCCGCCCCGACAATCATGAGCACCAGCGCCGCAATCAGACAGCCGGAGGTCAGCGCAACAAAGGTCCACCACCGCCAGCGGTCGCGCTTCCGCCGGGCCGTCTCGGCGTAGGCCACGGCGTCCACCACCACGTCCTCCACCTCCGGCGGCACCAGGGACGCCTCGTCCCGCTCCCCGGCCAGCAGCTCGGTGACGCTGACCTCCAGGGCCGCCGCCAGCTCCCGCAAGATCGTGATGTCCGGATAGCTCACAGCCCGCTCCCACTTGCTGACGGCCTTGTCGGTAACCCCCAGCCTGTCCGCCAGCTGGAGCTGCGTAAGCCCCAGCTCCAGCCGCCGGTCCCGGATGAACCGGCTGATCTTGTTTTCTTCCATGTCTGCGCCCTCCTTGCGTTGATAGAGCCATTGTAGGCCGGTTTCCGGCGGAAAATCAACCGCTAATCGGTCGAATCGCCAGGTAAACCGGCGGTTTACCCGCGCTGGAACGTCGTTTCCGTGACGATCTCGTCCCCATCTCGGCCTGTCTCCGCGAAGCCGAAGTCCTGATCTCGCTTATTTCTTCCAGCCGGATCACGGCGTCTCTTCGCCTCCGCTTTCCCGCTTCAGCTCCTCGTACACCTCCGCCAGCAGCCGCCGGTCGGCCTTGCTGCCCTGGAAGTCGGCCTCCCGGAAAATATCCGGCCGCCGGCGCAGGGTGCGGAGCATAGACTGCCGCTTCCGCCAGAGGGCCACATTGGCGTGGTGCCCGCTGAGGAGGACCTCCGGCACCTTCCGCCCGTGCCACTCCTCGGGGCGGCTGTACTGGGGGTATTCCAGCAGTCCGTTCCAGTGGCTCTCCTCCTCATAGCAGGACGCCTCCGGCAGCACCCCGGGCGCCATCCGGCACACCGCGTCCGCCACCGCCATGGCGGGGAGCTCCCCGCCGGTGAGGACGAAGTCCCCCAGGGAGATCTCCTCGTCCACGCACTCCTCGAGGAAGCGTTCGTCCACGCCCTCATAGTGCCCGCAGACCAGGATCAGGTGGTCGTAGTCCGCCAGCAGCTGCCGGGCCTTGGCCTGGCAGAAGGTGGTCCCGCAGGGGGACATATAAATGGTCCGGGTCCGCCCCGTGCCGAAGTTGGCCCGGATGTAGGCCCAGCAGCGGTACAGGGGGTCTGCCTGCATGACCGCCCCCCGGCCGCCGCCGTAGGGGTAGTCATCCACCTGCTTCTGCTTGTTGACGGTGAAGTTCCGGATCTGGTGGGCCCGGATGTGGATGAAGCCCCGCTCCTGGGCCCGGCCCAGGATGGACTCGTTCATCATATCCCCCACCGTCTCGGGGAACAGGGTCATGATGTCAATTCTCACTGCTGCCCAGCCCCTCCCATACGTGTATCGCCATGGTTCCTCCCGGCACGTCGATCCCGGCGATGAAGGCCGGCACAGCGGGGACCAGGTATTCGTCCTTTCCGCCCCGGACGGCGTAGATTTTGTGGGCGGGGTAGGAGAGGACCTCCGCCACCTTCCCCAGCTCCTGGCCGGTGTCCGCGTCAAGGACGGTGAGGCCTACCAGCTCCTGGTCGAAATACGCGCCCTCCGGCAGCGACACGTCCGCGCGGCGGATGGATACGGACTTGCCTTTCAGGGCCAGGGCGGCGTCCATATCCTCAACGCCCTTCAGCTTCGCCAGCAGGCAGCCCTTGTGGATCCGCCCGGCGGCGAGGGCGAAGGGCTTTCCGCCCAGATACAATGTGCCGCACGCCGCCAGCAGCTCCGGCTCTACCCCCTGGGGCAATATCTTGACCTCTCCCCGGATGCCGTGGGTGTTGACCGCCGTGCCGGCGGTGATGAATTCCAATTCCATATTGTTCTCCTATGACAAGACCGGGTCGATTTCCCGGATATTTCCCCGCAGGAGCAGGGGACAGCGGGGATACCGCTCCGTAAACTGCCCCACGATGCGGTCCAGGGCCACCCTGCCTTTCTCCACCGAGGGGGCGGGGAGCAGGAGGATGAACTGGGCCACGCTGTACTTGGCCACTACGTCTCCCCGGCGGAGGGTTCCCTGGATGCAGTCGGCCAGCTTGTCCATATAGCCCCCCAGCATCCGCAGGGGAGGCGTGGAGCCGTCCCGCATGACGGCGGAGATCATGGCCAGGCACACGCCGCGCCCGGACCGGGCGATGGACCGGGCCTCCAGATTATAGATGTCCGTAAACACGTCCAGCTCGCAGAAGAAGGCCCCGGTCAGCCGGTCCTCCCGCAGCAAAAAGCGGCTGACGGCGGCCAGGTCTTCGGTTTCCCGGACGGGCTCCCTGGTCCGCTCCCGGCAGATCTCCTGATAGAGCTCGGTCATCTGGGCGGAGGGCGGCGCACCCAGCTCGGTATAAAAAATGCTGTACATGCGCTTGTACCGCTCCATTGCCTGCCGGGTCTGGCCGGTCCGGATGAGGCCCCGGATCAGGTAGTAGTAAAAGCTCTCCTCATACCCGTCGATCTGGATGGCCCGACCGCAGACCTGGATGACCTCCTCCCAGCGGTCCAGATCGGACAGCAGGCCCGCCGTAGTCTGCACCAGCCGGATATACATGGAATGGTAGTAAGGGGCCAGGCGGCTGACCCACCGCTCTCCCATAGCCTTGGACAGGAAGTCCCCCCGGTAGAGTGCCAGGGCCCCCATGCAGACCTCCAGCCGCTCATCCGGCGTCAGCCAGGCGGTCCCCGCCCGCTGGCAGGCCAGCTCGAAGAGGTCCGTGTCCAGCCGGATGGGGACCCCGGCGTTCCAGGCGTAGGTTCCCCGGGCCATGAGGATCATGTCCCGGCTGTCGGGCAGGCCCAGCTCGTCCAGGAGCTCCCGTACCCGGTAGACCAGGGTTTTCAGCGCGCCGGTGGGCCGGGAGCCCGTCTCACCGGGGTAGAGGAGGTTGATGAGGTCCTCCACCGGCGCCTCCTGGCTGCGGAACGCGATGAGGTAGGCCATCAGCATCCAGGGCTTTTTCAGGTGGTAGTTGGCGTCTCCGATGGTTTTGTCCCCGTAGGTGAGGGAGCATCCTCCCAGCATGCGGATTTGCAGAATCGGCTTCGATTCCACGGCGCGTCACATCCCTTCTCTTTTGTTGGGGCGGAGGGGGCGCTTCCGTCCCGGCGTTTTTCCATTATGCCATAAAAGGGAGAAAAAAGCAATTCCGGAAGTGTCCGGGCTGGAAATAATTATTTCCAGCCCGTGACCGGCTTTTCGCCGTACAGAAAATTTTTCGCCGGAACAGTATCCGGCCATTGACAAAACAGGCAGGGAGTGGTATAGTATCCATAACATGTGGTAGCTTGCTGGAAGCGGCGAGTCACATCCATGTGACCAAACAGAAAGTAAGATTAGGATGGTGTTATGAAGATGAACAAAAAATGGTTCAGCGCCTTCATGGCGCTCCTGCTCCTGGCGGGCGTCCTGTGCGGTTGCTCCGCCGCCCCTGTGGAGGGTGAGGAAGAGCTGGTGGATCTCGGAGCCCTGCTGGACGAGGCGGTCCCCCTGGACGGCCTGCCCCCTATCAGCATCGTGCTCTCCCCCTCGGCGCCCGGCACTGCCGTGCAGCAGAACAGCTCCGCCGTCATTGACTATTCCAACGCCAAGGATGGCTACATTATGATCAAATGGACCGGCGGCAGTACCAGCTCCAAGATTAAGGTCCTCATCAAGGGGCCCAACAACAGCGAGGATTATCAGTACAACCTGCGCACCGATGGCAGCTATGATACCTTCCCCCTGTCCGACGGCAACGGCCAGTACTCCGTCCGGGTGTATAAGCAGGTCGACGGCACCAAGTATTCCCCTGTGCTGACAGCCAAGGTCAGCGCACAGCTGACCGACGAGTTCGCCCCCTTCATCCGTCCCAACCAGTACGTCAATTATTCCGACGACTCCAAGGCCGTGGCCAAGGCGGCGGAGATCATCCAGGAGAAGGGCGCCGGGGACAACCTGTCCAAGACTGAGGCCATCTACGACTGGGTGGTTAACAACCTGTCCTATGATACAGCCAAGGCCAGCAGCGTCCAGTCCGGCTATCTGCCTGACATTGATGTGACCCTGGCGGAGAAGAAGGGCATCTGCTTCGACTACGCCGCCTTGATGGCCGCCATGCTCCGCAGCCAGAACGTGCCTGTAAAGCTGGTGGTGGGCTGGACCGGATCCCAGTACCATGCGTGGATCAACGTGTGGAGCGAGAGCGACGGCTGGGTGGAAGGCATGATCTATTTCAACGGCCAGAACTGGGAGCTGATGGATCCCACCTTCGCCTCCAGCGGCAAGCAGAGCAAGAGGATCATGGAATATATCGGCGACGGCAAGAACTATAAGGCCAGATTCCTGTATTAAAAAATATAAAATATCCGGAGGAAACAGAATATGAAACGACTGCGCGTCCCCGCCCAGTATCTCCCGATTTTCTGCCGGGAGCTCTATCAGCTGGTCCGGACCGGCATCCCCATTGCCGAGGGCCTGTCCATGCTGCGGGAGGATGAGACGGATCCGGACGCCCGGTCCTGGCTGGATGCACTGTGTACGTCAACAGAAGAGGGGATGCCGCTGGCTGCCGCACTGCGGGAGTCGGGGGCTTTCCCCGCCTATATGACGGATATGGTGGCGCTGGCTGAGGAAACCGGGCGGCTGGAGGATGTCCTGCTCTCCCTTCAGCGGCACTACGACCGCCAGCTGCGGATGGCGGCGGATATCCGGGGGGCTGTCGCCGTGCCGGTGACGCTGTTCGCCGTGATGGTGGCGGTGGTGATTTTGCTGGTGACCCAGGTGCTGCCGGTCTTTGACCGGGTGTTCGCCCAGCTGGGCGTCCGCATGGGCGCGGTGGCTACGGGTATGATGAACGCCGGAGCCGTGCTGGCCAAGGCAGGCACCGGCATTGCCATAGCGCTGGTGGTCATCGCCGCCGCGGCGCTGGCGGTGGCCCTGGCCCGTCCTCTGCGGGAGAAGTTTACCGCCTGGTTCCGCCGCTCCTTCGGCGGGCGTGGCATCCTGGGCCAGATGGCCGTGTCCCGGTTCGCCTCCTCCATGTCCATGGCGGTAGCCAGCGGACTGAGCATGGAGGAGTCCGTGGCCCTGTCCGCCAAGCTCTGCGGCGGCGCCCGGGAGATTGACGAGAAGACCGAGCAGTGCCGGAAGGACATTGAGGAAGGCGGCAGTCCCGCCGACGCCCTGGCTAAGAGCGGGCTGTTCTCCGGCCGTGACTGCCGGCTGCTGAAGCTGGCGGAGCAGACCGGCTCTCTGCCGGATACCCTGGAGGACCTGGCCCAGCGTCAGGAGGAGGAGAGCCTGCGGCGGATCGACCGCACGGTGGGGGCCATCGAGCCGGCTATCGTGGTGATCACCAGCGCCTTGGCGGGGGTGATTCTGCTGAGCGTCATGCTGCCGCTGATGGGTCTGCTGTCCACCATCGGGTGAGGTGGGGCCCATGAAGAAACGAAAGTACATAAAGCGGGGCGCATGGATTCCCATGCTGCTGGGCCTGCTCCTCTTCGCGGGAGTGGCGGCGTGGATGGTCCGGGGCGTCCGGGAGGCGTCGGAAGTCTCCCAGCGGGAGGGCCTGCGCATGGCTGAGGAGGCTGTGCGCCGCGCGGTGGTCAGCTGCTACGCCCTGGAGGGCGTCTACCCCGCCAACTACGAGGACTTGAAGGCCAAGAGCGGTTTGGTCATCGATGAGGAAAAATATAAGGTGTTCTACGAGATCTTTGCCTCCAACATCATGCCCAGCGTCACCGTAATCGATCTGACGGAGGTGGCGCCATGAAGCGGCAGAGCGGAGCGGGCGCACTGGCAGCGCTGGCGCTGATGTGCGTGTTCGGGGCGACGCTGCTGCTCAGCCTGGCCGCCGGGGCCGGTGTCTACCGCCGGGTGGCGGACCGGGTGGAGCGGAGCGCCGCGGACCGGGTCAGCCTCAGCTATATCACCGCCAAGATTCACGGCTCCGATGCCGCCGGACAGGTGGAAGCCGGTTCCTTCGGGGACGGCGATGCGCTGTTTCTCTATCAGGAGTACGATGGAATTGCCTATGAAACGATTCTGTATGTCTATAACGGGCAGCTGATGGAGATGCTGTGCGAGAGGGGCTGGGAGCAGGATCCGGAGTTCGGCGAGGCCGTCTGTCCCGTCCGTTCGCTGGAAGTCGGGCTCACTGCGCCGGGGCTTCTGCGGCTGACGCTGACGGACCTGGACGGCGGGACGCAGACTGCCGACGTATTTGTGAGAAGTGAGGGATAGGTATGGCGGAACGAATCAAACCCACTCGCTCGGGGCTGTTTGCCATTGAGCTGCTGATCGCGGTGGGCGTATTCTCCCTGTGCGCCGCCATCTGCGTGGGGCTCTTTGTCCGCTCGGAGGTTATGAGCCAGGAGAGCGCCGACCTCACCCGTGCCGTTAGCGAGGCCAGGAGCGTGGCGGAATGCTTTAAGGCCGCTGGAGGCGACCTGGAAAAGACGGCGGAGCTCACCGGGGGACAGATCGTTGAAGATACGGTCTTTGTGGCATTTGATGAAAATTGGGAGAAGCTGGGGCCCGGAGCCCAGGGGACCTATGAAGCGGTTCTGGCGTGCAGCCCGGAGAGCGGTTATACCGGCGCGTCCCTGTCGGTGCAGCGGTATGAGCGCAGCGGCGGTGAAGCGACAGGGACCACGATTCTCCTGTGGAACATCGCGGCATTGGAGGTGGCGTCATGAAGCGGGGCGGAGGCGTATCCGGAGCGGTGAGCCTGGTAATGATCTTCTGCGTGCTGTGCCTGGCGGTATTCGCAGTGCTGACCTTGGCCACGGCGGACCGGGAGCGGAACCTGGCCCAGCTGACGGCCCAGAGCGCGGAGGCATACTATGAGGCGGACCGGCAGGCGACAGAGGTCCTGGCGGCCCTGCAGATGGACGGGCCCATCCCTGCGGACGTGGCGGTCAACCGCGTGACGTCCGCCGCGCCGGAGGGCTCGGAGGAGACGGTATCCTTCACCATCCCCATCGGCGAGGAGCAGGGGCTGGAGGTGGAGGCGCTGCTGCGGGGCGGGGACGTGGAGGTCCTGCGCTGGCAGACGGCGTATACCGGCGGCTGGGAGACGGATGATACGCTGGATCTCTGGAGCGGCGACATTTATTGAGGAAAAGACGAGAGGTTCCACGAAACGAAAAGGAATAAGGAGCGTAAAGCATGGAAAGTGTCCAAACATATCTGAAGTGGGCTGTGGAGGAAAATGCCTCTGACCTGTTCGTCGTAGCGGGCAGGGCGGTGTCCATCAAGCGGGACGGCGAGCTCGTGTCCATCCAGGGCGACCGCCTGATGCCCGATGATTCGGAGGCGCTGGTTCGGGAGCTGTACAATATGGCCCACCGATCCATCGATCGGTGTCTCTCCGTGGGGGATGACGATTTCTCTCTGTCCGTCACCGGCCTGGCCCGGTTCCGGGTCAACACCTACCGACAGAGGGGTTCTCTGTCGGCAGTGATTCGGATAGTCAGCTTCGGCATCCCCAACTGGAAGGAAATGGACATCCCTGAGGAGATCATGAAGATCGCCAACATGACCCGGGGCATGGTCCTGGTTACCGGCCCTGCCGGCGGCGGCAAATCCACGACCCTGGCCTGCGTCGTGGATGCGGTGAACCGCACCCGGGACGCCCATATCATTACCATTGAGGACCCCATCGAATACCTCCACCGGAACGACAAGAGCATTATCAGCCAGCGGGAACTGGCCATGGACACCTCCAGCTACGTTACCGCCCTGCGGGCCAGCCTGCGGCAGGCGCCGGATGTGATTCTGCTTGGCGAAATGCGGGATCTGGAGACGATACAGACCGCTATGACGGCGGCGGAAACCGGGCACCTGGTGATCTCCACCCTCCATACCGTGGGCGCGGTGAACACGATTGACCGGATTATCGACGTCTTTCCTCCTGCCCAGCAGCAGCAGGTCCGCATTCAGCTGGCGCAGGTGCTCAAGACTGTGGTGAGCCAGCAGCTGCTGCCCACCACCGCCGGCGGACTGGTGCCTGCATTTGAGATTATGCACCTCAATAACGCCGTGCGCAGCATGGTCCGCGACAGCCGCATCCATCAGATTGACTCCGTGATCCAGACCTCTGCGGCGGAGGGGATGATTAGTATGGATGAGTCCATCCTGCGGCTGTACAAGGCCGGGCGCATTACGGCGGAGACGGCCATTCACTGCGCGATGAACCCCGATCAGCTGCAAAAGAAGCTGGGGAAATAATTGAGACACTTTAGCAGCCCCGGCCTGTTCGGCAGGCCGGGGCTGTTTTTGGACGGATTGCGGCGTTCTGGGGAAATTTTTATGCGGGAAGGGAAATCTACCCTTGCAATCTGTTCCGTGATGTGTTACACTATGCTACGGTGTTTGCCGGTGTGATGGAATTGGTAGACGTAGTGGACTCAAAATCCACCGCTGGCGACAGCGTACCGGTTCGAGTCCGGTCACCGGCACCAGAAAAAGAGGTCAAAAAAGATTTTTGGTAAAAAACCGAGAGATTTCAAGACCTCAGAGGCCCTTGGATAACGAAAATCCAAGGGCCTCAAAATTTAGATTTTTCCCCACCTCCTATTCACTCAGGCAGGACTTAAACCTGCGGCAAAACAGTTTCAAATAGGGCGCTACGATTTTGAGCGTCTGTATTGAACGTCGATCCGTCAGTTCTAAAGGAATTGACAGACCGGCGCTTTTTGCTTTTCCTGGAAAACACAATACTCCCAGCGCCTGTTTTCAAAACAGGCAAATGATATGATCCTCCCAAAGTAGACCAAGGAAACATCCAAAGTGTGCTAAGGGGGGATTTTTATGGGGGAAGAAAAATATTCGATAGAGTACAGAATGGAGGTCGTGAAAGCGTATGAACGAGGAGAAGGCTCATACAGAGCAATAGCCCAAAGATATAGAGTGGGGTACACAACAGTAAAAGCATGGGTGAGAAAATATCGAAATCATGGGGAAAGCGGGTTAATGGCACGGCATGGCCGTTCAAACTATTCCTCAGCTTTTAAGATTCAGTGCGTGGAGGCAGTCATACAAGGAGAAGGCAGCGTAGATGCAATCACCGCCAAATACAATATTTCATCCAGGGAAGTCCTCAGAAGTTGGATCAAGTGCTATAATGCAAATAAGAAGCTCAAGAATTATGATCCAAAGCGGGAGGTCTATATGGCGGAGGCAAACAGGAAAACAACATTGGCAGAGCGCAAAGAGATTGCCGAATACTGCATTTTGCATGACAAAGACTATGCGGGTACAGCTGCACACTACGATGTTTCATACAGCCAGGTTTACCGCTGGGTAAAGAAATATCTCACCAGCGGGGAACCCGGCCTTGCAGATAACCGCGGACACCACAAGACAGATGATGAGGTGGATGAGCTGGAGCGCCTTCGTCGGGAGAATCTGCGGCTGAAACGCGAGTTGAAAGAACAAAGCATGGTGGTAGAACTGCTAAAAAAAGCGAAAGAATTCGAAGGAAGTGAGGCTGGGCAGAGTACGCTATGAATCAAAATATCTGGCTATTGCGTATTATCATGCAAAAGAAGGCTGGAGCATTCGCTGGATGTGCAGGCAGTTAGGGATTTCAAAAGCAGCCTATTACAAATGGCTGCATCGGGCTGTTCCACAGGCAGAGCAAGAAAATCTCTAAGAGCCTGTTTAAAATCTTCTAATGAGGATGGCGATGAGAGCAAAAGTAAGCATCTGGGCAGAAATAAAGAGT
>VSNB01000050.1 GCA_009774055.1 Clostridiales bacterium | reverse complement strand
GGCTCACCCCCAGGAACCCCAGAAAGGCTGTGCACCCCGCTGCCAGGCAGCTCCGGGCCAGGCTGCCCAGGGCCGCGCGCTCGCCGGATATGTCGGCGAACACGATCCGCCGGCCTCCCGGGGCCAGACAGAACCGCAGGCCGTAGTCCCTCAGGACCCCAATCTGCTCCCCGGCGGACCATGCGGCATCCGCCAGATCCCGGAGGAGGGCCTCATCCGACAGGTCGTAGTACCCGCCGCCCGACGCCTCCAGATCCCCCCGGGGGCCGGCCTGGATGGTGAAGAAGGGCAGGCGCATCCCCTGGGGCGGCTCGCCGGGCCGGCCCGGGGGCAGGGGGTCCGCCGCCTGGGCCCGCAGCATCTGGACGCTGGCGCTCTCCAGGCTCCGGACGGTGGAGCGGAACACCAGGGCCAGGATGACCGTCAGCATGACGGTGACCAGGAGCATGTTGACGCACACGAATTTGATCCGCAGTTTTTTCAGCACGGCCCGTCCACCTCCAGATGATAGCCCTGCCGGCGCACCGCCTCGATGCGCACGTTGGACCCGATGCTCCTGAGCTTCTTCCGGAGGAAACCCGCGTAGACCTCCACGTGGTTCTCCACCGCCTCGGAGTCATAGCCCCACACCCGGGCCAGGATGGCCTCCTTGGAGAGGTTCCGCTCCCCGGCCTGGAGGAGGCAGCGCATCACGTCAAACTCCCGGCTGGACAGCCGCACCCGCTTTTCCCCGCAGGAGAGGGTGCAGGAGGCCATGTCCAGCTCCGTGTTGCCGAAGGACAGCCGGTCCACCTGGTCCCCCTGCCGCCGGAGCAGGGCGTTGACGCAGGCCAGGAGCTCCCGGCTGTCGAAGGGCTTGGGCAGGTAGTAGTCCGCCCCGGCGTTGAGCCCCTCGATCCGGTCCTCCAGGGAGGAGCGGGCGGTGAGCATCAGGATGGGCGTGCCGCACCGCGCGGCCCGGACCGCCCGGGCCACATGGTACCCGTCCAGCCCCGGCATCATCACGTCCAGGATCAGCAGGTCGTAGACCCCCAGCAGGGCGTACTCCCTGCCCGCCTCCCCGTCGTACACCGCCTCTGCCTGGAAGCCCTTGCCCTCCAGCAGGGCCTTGAGGGAATCCGCCAGCAGGACCTCGTCCTCGATAATCAGTATTTTCATGGCCGCCTCCGTTTTTTCACGTTTTGCCTATTATAATAGACCCATTTGCTGAAAGGAAGCTGAAAGCCCGGCTGTTTACAGTTCTTTTACATTTCGGGCAGGATTTTTTCAGCGTCCCTTCAGCGTCCCGTGCTATCCTGTGTCCACGGAAAGGATGTGGTTGAAAACCATGCGCGAACGTCACGAGTGGAAGCACGAGATCAACGCTTCCGACCTCCTGGCCCTCCGCCGGCGGCTCCGGGCCGTCATGGACCCCGACCGTCACGGGAGGGACGGCAGGTACTTCGTCCGGAGCCTGTACTTCGACGACCCCTCGGACCGGGCCCTCCGGGAAAAGCTGGACGGGGTGAGCCGCCGGGAGAAATTCCGCCTCCGCTGCTACGACGGGGACGCCGCCCTGATCCTCCTGGAAAAGAAGAGCAAGATCAGCGGGCTGTGCCGGAAGGAGAGCGTCCCCCTGCCGGAGGCGGAGGCCCGGGCCCTGGCGGAGGGCCGTCCGGACCGTCTCGGGGCGGGCCTCTCTCCCCTTCTGTGGGAGCTCTGCCAGAAGATGCGGACCCAGCTCCTGCGCCCCAGGACCATTGTGGACTACACCCGGGAGGCCTACGTCTTTGGCCCCGGCAACGTCCGGGTCACCATGGACTGGGACATCCGCACCGGCCTGGGAGGGACGGATTTTCTTGACTTCGGCTGTGTTACCGTCCCCGCCGGAGGCGCGCCGGCGATACTGGAGGTCAAGTGGGACGCCTTCCTGCCGGACGTGATCCGGGACGCGGTCCAGCTGGAGGGGCGGCGCACCGCGCCGTTCTCCAAATACGCCGCCTGCAGGATCTACGGGTAACGGCCGTCCGTTCCGCCCGTCCATTATCAAAAAAGGAGATATGTTTATGACCACTTTTCAAGACATCTTCAAGTCCAGCTTCCTGGAGAATATCGCCGGCGTCAGTCTGCTGGATATGTTCCTGGCCCTTACCCTGGCCTTCGGGCTGGGCGTGTTCATCTTCCTGGTATATAAGAAGACCTTTACCGGCGTGATGTATTCCTCCAGCTTCGGAGTGACCCTTATTGCGCTGACGATGATTACCACACTGGTGATCCTGGCGGTGACCAGCAACGTGGTGCTGAGCCTGGGCATGGTGGGCGCGCTGTCCATCGTCCGCTTCCGCACGGCGATTAAGGAGCCTCTGGATATCGCGTTCCTCTTCTGGTCCATCGCGGCGGGCATCGTTCTGGCGGCGGGGCTGATTCCCCTGGCGGTGTTCGGCAGCGCGGCCATCGGGATCATTCTGCTGGTGTTCGTCAACCGGAAGTCCTCCTGCGACCCGTACATCGTGGTCCTTCAGTGCGACGGCCGGGAGAGCGAGGAGGCTGCCTTCGGCTTTCTGGAGCGGCAGGTCCGGCGGTGCGCGGTGAAGAGCAAGACCGTCCAGCCCGGGTCCGTGGAGCTGAATATGGAGGTCCGGCTGAAGGACGGCCGAACGGACTTCGTCAACGCCCTGGCCGGGATGCCCGGGGTCCGCAGCGCCGTGCTGGTCAGCTATAACGGCGATTACATGGGTTAGGAGGCGGCTATGTCCACCCATAAGCATATCGACCGCCTCTGCGCCGCCGTCCTGGCCTGCACCCTGGTCCTGGCCCTGCTCTTTCTCAACGGCGAGGCCCTGGGCGTCCAGGCCGCCGCCGGCGCGGCGGGGTACGAGGATCGGCTTTTCGACACCGGAAGAGTCCACACCGTAGACATCGTCATGGACGGCTGGGAGGAGTTTCTCGAAACCTGTGAGAACGAGGAGTACGCCGCCTGCTCGGTGGTCATCGACGGGGAGGCGTCCAAAAACGTGGGCATCCGCGCCAAGGGAAACACCTCCCTTACCACCGTGTCCGCCATGGGCAGCGACCGATACAGCTTCAAAATTGAGTTCGACCACTACGAGGACGGGAAAAGCTGGTACGGCCTGGACAAGCTGTGCCTCAACAATATCATCCAGGATACCACGTACATGAAGGATTACCTCACCTACCGCCTGATGGCCTCCTTCGGCGTGGACGCGCCGCTGTGCAGCTTTGTCTGGATCACCGTCAACGGGGAGGACTGGGGGCTCTATCTGGCAGTGGAGGGCGTGGAGGACGCCTTCCTCCGGCGGAATTACGGCGCGGATCACGGGGAGCTTTACAAGCCGGACAGCATGAGCTTTGGCGGAGGCCGGGGTAATGGCAGAGATTTCGATATGGCGGAATTTGAACTGCCCGCCGCCGGAGAGGGCAGCGAAGGCCCGCCGGAGGGGATGGATCCGCCCGCCGGCTTCGGCGGAGGCGGGGGCTTCCGTCAGGCGGAGGCACAAATGCCTGCCGACGGGGAGGGCGGCGAAGATCCGCCGGAGGGCGTGGAAATGCCCGCCAGCTTCGGCGGCATGGGCAGCGGCGACGTGAAGCTGCAGTATACCGATGACGACCCGGACAGCTACCCGAACATTTTCGGTAACGCAAAGACGGACGTGACCGAGGCGGACCAGGCCCGGCTGATGCAGGCGCTGAAGATTCTGAATGAGGGGACGGAGATTTCCGCCGCCGTCAGCGTGGAGGAGGTCCTGCGCTACTTTGTGGTCCACAACTTCGTCTGCAACGGCGACAGCTACACCGGCTCCATGGTCCACAACTACTACCTGTACGAGGAGGATGGCCTGCTGTCCATGATTCCCTGGGACTATAATCTGGCCTTCGGCGCCTTTCAGGGCGGGGACGCCTCCGGACAGGTCAACGCGCCCATCGATACCCCCGTTTCCTCCGGCGGCGGCGCGGACAGCCGGCCTATGGTGGACTGGATTTTTGAGGACGAGGCGTATACGGCCCAGTACCACCAATATTTCGCGGAATTTCTGGAGGGTACGGATTTCGCCACCCTGATTGACGAAACCGCCGCCCTCATCGCGCCGTACGTGGAGAAGGACCCCACCGCCTTTTACGGCTATGAGGACTTCCAGACAGGCGCGGCGGCTCTGCGGGAATTTTGCCTGCTGCGGGCGGAGAGCGCGGCGGGGCAGCTGGCGGGGACTATCCCCTCCACCAGCGCTGGACAGGCGTCAGACGGCTCCGCTCTGGTGGACGCCTCCCACCTGGACCTGTCGGATATGGGGACCATGAACGGCGGCGGCTTCCCCGGTGGCGGGAAGAGGCCGGAGGCGGTCCCCGCCGGGAACATGGACGGAGCCCAGCCTCCGGAGCGGGATGGGGAGCGGCCCTCCGCTTCCCCGGACGGCGGCGGAAAGAACAGGGATTTCCCGGGAAATTTCTCCGGGGAGGCGTCATCCGGACGGAGCGGCGGCGGATGGGCGCTGCTGGGGGGTTTCCCTGGCGGTCCTGCTGGCGGCGCTGGGCGTCGCGCGGCGGTTTAAGAGATAATGTGCGGGAGGCGGCCCGAAAAAGGGCCGCCTCCCTCTTGACTCTTGACATTGGGGAAAACGCTTTATACAATGGACCCTGTGCGGCGGAGCGCCCTCCGCCGCGCGATCCGAGCAAGAATCTAAAAGGACCCGCTATGCTGTACATAGGAATCGATCTGGACACCTCCGCCGTCAAGCTGCTGCTGATGGACGGGGGAGGGAACCATTCAGAATGTGGTATCCAGGGAGTACCCCCTGGAATTCCCCCGGCCCGGCTGGAGCCAGCAGGACCCGGAGGACTGGAAAATGGCCGTGCTGGAGGGCATCCCCCAGCTGCTGCGGGGCTTTGACGCCGGCCAGGTGGCGGGCATCGGAGCCGGCGGGCAGATGCACGGGCTGGTGGTTCTGGATGGAGACGGGCAGGTGATCCGCCCCGCCATCCTCTGGAACGACGGGCGCACCGCGAAGGAAGTGGAGTACCTCAACGGGGCGGTGGGACAGGAGCGGCTGGGCCGGCTTACCGCCAACATCGCCTTCGCCGGGTTCACGGCCCCCAAGCTGCTGTGGATGCGGGAAAACGAGCCGGAGCGTTTCGCCCGTATCCGTAAAATCATGCTGCCCAAGGACTATATCAATTACGTCCTCACCGGCGTCCACTGCACCGATTACTCCGACGCCAGCGGGACGCTGCTGCTGGACGTGGCGCGCAGGTGCTGGTCCGGGGAAATGCTGGACCTCTGCGGCGTGACGGAGGAACAGATGCCCCGGCTGTTCGAGAGCTATGAGGTGGTGGGGACCCTCCGGCCGGAGATCGCCGGGCGGCTGGGCCTGCCGGAGACGGTGAAGGTCTGTGCCGGAGCGGGGGACAACGCCGCCGCCGTGGGCACGGGAACCGTGGGCGAGGGGGCCTGCAATATCTCCCTGGGCACCTCCGGCACGGTGTTCATTTCCAGCGAGCGCTTCGGCGCGGACCCCCACAACGCCCTCCACGCCTTTGCCCACGCCGACGGGCATTACCATCTCATGGGCTGCATGCTCTCCGCCGCCAGCTGCAACAAGTGGCTGATGGAGGACATATTCGGCACGGAGGACTACGCCGGAGAGCAGGCGAAGATCACCTCCGGCAGGCTGGGGAAAAACCGCGTCTTCTTCCTCCCCTACCTGATGGGGGAGCGGTCCCCCATCAACGACACCAACGCTCGGGGGGCCTTTATCGGCCTGACCATGGACACCTCCCGGGCGGATATGCTCCAGGCCGTGCTGGAGGGGGTGGCCTTCGCCATCCGGGACAGCGTGGAGGTGGCCCGGAGCCTGGGCATTGACATTCGGTGTAGTAAGATTTGCGGCGGCGGGGCCAGAAGCCCCCTGTGGAAAACCATCCTGGCCAACGTGCTGAACATCCGGCTGGACGTCCCGGCCTCCGAGCAGGGGCCGGGCATGGGCGGGGCCATGCTGGCGATGACGGCCTGCGGCGCGTATCCCACGGTGGAGGCCGCCTGTCAGAAGCTGGTCCGTACCGCCTCCGCAGTGGAGCCCGATCCAGAACTGGCGGCTTTGTACGAGGCGCGGTACCGGCAGTTTAAGAGGCTTTATCCCGCGCTGAAGGACATATTTGCCGGCCTGTATGGCTGAGCTGGAAAATACGGGAGCCTGCCTCCCCGCGCCAATCCCCGCACGCTGCGGCAGGAAACGGGCTCTCTGAAATTTTAAATTGGAGGAAATTACACTATGCTGACCAACATTCCCGAGGTAAAGCTGGGCATCGTCGCTGTCAGCCGCGACTGCTTCATCATCTCCCTGTCCGAACACCGCCGCTCCGCCGTGGCGGCGGCCTGCCGGGAGCAGGGCGCCGGCGTCTACGAGTGCCCCGTCACTGTGGAGAACGAGCAGGACATGCTCCGGGCCGTGGCCGACGTTAAGGCTGCCGGGTGCAATGCCCTGGCGGTGTTCCTGGGCAACTTCGGCCCGGAGACGCCGGAGACGCTGATTGCCAAGCATTTTGACGGCCCCTGCATGTACGCCGCCGCCGCCGAGGGGGACGGGGATCTCATCAACGGCCGGGGCGATGCCTACTGCGGGATGCTCAACTGCTCCTATAACCTGGGCCTGCGCCGCCTGAAGGCGTTCATCCCCGAGTACCCCGTGGGCACCGCCGCCGAGGTGGCCAGGATGATCGGCGAATTCCTGCCCGTTGCCCGGGCCCTCATCGGTCTGAGCCAGCTGAAGATCATTACCTTCGGCCCCAGGCCCCAGGACTTCTTCGCCTGCAACGCCCCCATCAAGGGCCTCTACGATATCGGCGTGGAAATCGAGGAGAACTCCGAGCTGGACCTGCTGACGGCCTACAAGGCCCACGCGGGCGACCCCCGCATTCCCGCCGTCTGCGAGGACATGGCTAAGGAAATGGGCCCGGGCCGCTACTACCCGGAAATGAGCGAGCGCATGGCCCAGCTGGAGCTGACCCTGCTGGACTGGGCTGAGGAGCACAAGGGCAGCCGCCAGTACGTGGCCTTCGCCGATAAGTGCTGGCCCGCCTTCCCCGAGGCCTTCGGCTTCGAGCCCTGCTATGTCAACTCCCGGCTGGTGAGCCGGGGCATCCCCGTGTCCTGCGAGGTGGATATCTATGGGGCCCTCAGCGAGTATATCGGCATGTGCGTGTCCGGGGACACGGTGACGCTGCTGGATATCAACAACTCCGTCCCCGCCGCCCTCTATGACGAGGACATCCGCGGGAAGTTCGACTACCGCCTTACCGACACCTTCATGGGCTTCCACTGCGGCAACACCCCCAGCTGCAAGCTCTGCGCCGACCGGGCGGTGAAATACCAGCTGATCCAGCACCGCCTGCTGGAGCCCAAGGACTCCGAGCCCGACTTCACCCGGGGCACCCTGGAGGGGGATATCGCCGCCGGGGATATCACCTTCTACCGCCTCCAGTGCGACAGCGAGGGGACGCTCCGGGCCTACATCGCCCAGGGCGAGGTGCTGCCGGTGAAGACCCGGTCCTTCGGCGGGATCGGCGTGTTCGCCATCCCGGAAATGGGCCGGTTCTATCGCCACGTGCTGATCCAGAAGCGGTACCCCCACCACGGCGCGGTGGCCTTCTCCCACTGCGGCAAGGCCCTGTTCGAGGTGTTCAAGTTCTTGGGCGTGGAGGACATCGCCTATAACCAGCCGAAAAACCTGCCCTATCCTACGGAAAATCCCTTCCGTTGAGGAGGCGTTTCAGCGGGAGGCCGGCGCGGCGTTGAGCTGCGCCGGCCTCTTATTGTTGTTTGTCTGTTTTCGCTTCTTTGGAGGGCAGTATGGTAATTTCCGCTTCTGGTGCGCTGATGTATAGCTCTTCGCATCTGCGCTGCGCATCGATTAAGGTGTTGATCGCACGTTCCGTCCCCCGGATTAATTCGAGGTACATTTGTTTATAGTCTGTCATAATATCACCCCGATTTGATTATATAACGGCCTTGCAAAAATTACAAGGTAAATTTCTAATGTATGATAAACATGTAAGGTGCATTAGAATATTTCCTGTGAGGTGATGCGTATGCCGTTTGTCCCCAAGAAAACGAAGAAAAAGGTTGAAGCAGGGTATAAAACCATCTATCTGCGGCAGAACGTCATTGAGGAGATCGAGAAAATTGCCAGGGAGAATGATACCAGCTTCAATAACGTGGTTGTCAGTATGATTGAACGCTGTTTAGAAGAGGAGCATCTGGACTAAGAGCAGGCCGGCGGCCTGCTCTTTTTTTGCCGGGCCGCGCCTGCTTTTGGCGGCGGGAATGAATATAAATGCAGATATAAAATTCTTTTGCAGGATAAAGAACAAAAAACTGCAAATAGAAGGGATGAGAGGGGTGCGGATTGCTTGCGCGGAATTTGCCGATTATCGTATTTATATGGAGAAATATCATTTTAAATAAATGTGATTTTGAGATTTATAGATTATTTTTGTGGGTTCGCATAAAAATTCGCAGGAATAAAAATGAATTTATATGGATTTGCATCTTGCAATTTCTGCAAGATGGTGGTATAGTTATTGCATCCTCAAGGGAAACAACTTTTGGAAAAAGGAGTAATGACGATGAAAAAGAAGTTATTTGCGTTTGTCATGGCTGTGACCATGATCCTGTCCCTGGCCGCCTGCGGCAGCAGTGGCGGCGGTAAGGGCGCGGCCGCTGTGGATACTGCCACCGTGGCTGTGGGCGCGGTTATCATCGCTCGGGACGACATCCCCGAGGACGACATCTACGCCTTCACCTCCGCCATCTTCGAGAACAAGGATGCCATCAGCGAGCAGCACGACAAGGGCAAGGAGCTGGATCTGGACTTCGCCTCCTCCGTCACCAGCGTCCCCTATCACCCCGGCGCGGCCAAGTACTTCTCTGAGAAGGGCAAAACTGTGGCTTCCGTCAAGGACGGCGCGGGCGCGGGGGCTTCCAGGGCTCTGTCCTTCGGCACCGGCAGCGATACAGGTACTTACTACGCCTTCGGCGGCGTGCTGTCCAGCTATGTCTCCAGCAATACCAGTACTGCCGTCACTGCGCTGACCTCCGGCGGCTCCAAGGCCAATATCGAGGACCTGGCCGCGGACAACGTGCAGCTGGCCTTCGTCCAGTCCGACGTGATGAGCTACGCTTACAACGGCGAGCGTCTGTTTGACAGCGCCGTCACCGGCTTCTCCGTGGTGGCCGCCCTGTACATGGAGCAGGTCCAGATCGTTACCACCAACCCCGACATCAAGTCCGTGGCCGATCTGGCGGGCAAGTCCGTCTCCATCGGCGCCCAGGGGTCCGGTGTGTGGTTTAACGCTGTTGACGTGCTGGGAGCCTACGGCATCGACGCTGAAACCGGCATCAAGCCCGTGTACCAGAGCTTCGGTGAGAGTACCGAGAGCCTGAAGGACGGCAAGATCGACGCCGCCTTCATCGTAGCCGGCGCGCCCACCACCGCCATCGTGGATCTGGCTGCCGCCAAGTCCGTGTATCTGGTGAGCCTGGACGAGAGCCACGTCAGCGATCTGCTGGCCTCCTCCCCCTACTACAGCGACTATACCATCAAAGCAGGCACCTATTGATCGTCCCTGCGGTCAATAGCGCATCATCCCATCCCCCAGGCAAGGGCCGCGTATGCGGCCCTTGCCGTTGGGTGTCAAAAAAGATGCCTTGCATCTTTATAGTGTTTTTCCCACGTGCATGCCGCGGGAAAAACGATTGAAATTTATTTGCCGCCTGCCGTCGGGCTGCTGTAAGCGGCCATAGGCCTACGCCGCCCTTTGGGCGGCAAGCGGCGGGCGGCAAGCTCCTGCGGCGGGCTTTTTTGACACATTGCGGCAAGGAGCGGAACAAACGAAAAGGAGGCCGTCACTATGAGCGAAAACGAGAGAAGGGACTTGCCCCTGGGAGAAACCGGCACGGCTGAGGATATGGACGCGGTCATGCGCAAATACGACCGGGAGTCCGCCACCCGCATCTGGGAGGGAACGCCCAGGATCGTGGTCGGCGTGATCTCGGCGCTGTTTTCCCTGTACTGCATCTGGTCCACCCTGTGGAGCACGGCGGACCTGCCCATCCGCCTCTCGGCTTTTCTGGGGCTGATCGTTATCATGGGCTATCTGAACTACCCCGCCCGGAAGGGCCATGTGACGCCCAACTCCATACCCTGGTATGACGTTGTGATCATGGTTCTGGGCGCGGGGTCATTTTTCTACTACTGCTTTAACTACAGCCGGCTGGTCATGGTCATCAGCAGCGCCGCCAAGATCGATCCCTCCAACCCGGACGCCGTGGCCGGCGCATGGTTCTATGTGATATTGGGCGCGGCGGGCGTCCTGTGCCTGGCGGAGCTGTGCCGGCGATGCGTGGGCCTGCCCATCCTGTGCGTGGTAGGGGCCCTGCTCGCCTACACCTTCGCCAGCGGCCTGGGCCTGCCCCGGGTGATCTACACCCTGTTTTTCGGCACCTCCGGCGTGATGGCGACCCCCATCCAGGTGTGCGCCAAGTTCATCGCTGTGTTTATCGTTTTCGGCGCATTTCTGGAGCGCACCGGCATTTCCGGCTTCTTCATCGACCTGGCCAACTGCGCGGCGGGCGCGTCCTCCGGCGGGCCGGCCAAGGTGGCGGTGATCTCCTCCGCCCTGTGCGGCATGGTGTCGGGCTCCTCCGTGGGCAATACGGTGACCACCGGGTCCGTGACCATTCCCATGATGAAGAGAACCGGCTATCAGGGCGAGTTCGCCGCCGCCGTGGAGGCCGCCGCCTCCACCGGCGGGCAGATCATGCCCCCCATCATGGGCGCGGCCGCCTTCCTCATGGCGGAGTACATGGGCGTCACCTACGCCAGCGTGGCCCTGAAGGCCATCCTCCCCGCCCTGCTGTACTTCACCGGCATCTTCCTGGCCGTCCATCTGGAGGCCAGGCGGCTGGGGCTCCGGGGCATCCCCCGGGAACAGCTGCCCAAGCTGAAGGGGCTCATCCGCAGCATTTATCTGCTCCTCCCCCTGGCGGTTCTGGTGGGCATGGTATCCACCGGGGCCCGGACCCTCCAGTTCTCCGCCGCCGTCGCCATTGTGCTGACCATCCTGGTGAGCCTGCCGGGCATCTTCTTGAACAGCGGAACGCGGCATGGCGGACCCCTCGCCGTCCGCGCCGCCAAGGACCTGGGGCGCATGATCGGAAGCTCCCTGGAGGCGGGAGGCCGGGGCTGCATCACCGTGGCGGTGGCCTGCTCCATGGCGGGCATTGTAGCGGGGTGTATCACCGTGACGGGGCTGGCCTCCAAGCTGGTCAGCGCGGTGGTGAACGTCAGCCGCATGATCCCCAACCAGTCGCTGGCCATGTTCATTGCCCTGTTTCTCACCATGCTGTGCTGCATCGTGCTGGGTATGGGCGTGCCCACCACGGCCAACTACTGCATCATGGCCTCCACCTGTGCCCCCATCCTGATTACCCTGGGCATCGGGAAGATTCCCGCCCACTTCTTCGTGTTCTACTTCGGCATCGTGGCGGATATCACGCCCCCTGTGGCTCTGGCAGCCTACGCCGGGTCCGCCATCGCCAGATCGAACCCCATGAAGACCGGCGTCAACGCCACCAAGCTGGCCATCGCGGCCTTTATCGTACCCTACATTTTCGCCTTTAATCCGGCCATGCTGCTGGTGGACACCAACCCCCTCCAGGTGGTCCAGATCGTGATCACATCCCTGGCGGGCCTCTTCGGCGTGGCGGCGGCCCTAAATGGCACGCTGTTCCGGAGGATGAATCCCCTGATCCGGCTGCTGCTGGCGGCGGGCGGGCTGTGCATGATGTTCCCGGATACCCTCACCGATTTGGTGGGCCTGATGGCCATGGGCGGCGCTTGCGCGCTGGAGTATCTGTCCGCAAAGAAGGGCAGGGCGTAGGAACAAAGACGATATGTGCTGGTTTGAGGCGGTTTGACAGGGTACTCTTGTAATTTGGCATGGCATCTGTTACAATAACAGCGGAGGCTCCTGGCCAGGGGCCTCCGCAATATTATTTCAAAGGGGGCCTTGAAGATGAAAAAGTTTCCAGCCATTCTGTTTGCGCTTTGTATGCTGCTGGCTCTGCGCCCGGTGACCGCGCACGCGGAGGGACAGACGATTGTCCATGCCGGCACAGTGGAGGAATTAAGGAGCGCGCTGGCTGACAACACCAAAATCGTCCTGGAGGGCAAGGACTACAGCATCGGCTATCTGGGCGTTGACGGTTTGGATAATGTCACGATCCAGGGGACGGAAGGGACCCGTATCCTCACGGAGTACGAGGGGAACTTCGCTCTGGATATAGGAAACAGCGACATCGTGCTTGAGGATATTTCCATTTGCCTTGACCCGCCCGAGGGGAGCTGGCACGACACGGAACTTTTCATCGTGGGCCTTAACTCTGGTTCCCGCCTCACCCTCCGGAACTGCAGGATCACCGGCTGCCTCCTGTCCTGCGCCATCGGCGAGGGGTGTTCCCTTACGGTGAAGGATACCGTGTTCAGCGGCTGCGCCCAGGGGACTATGGACATGTGTACGGGAGAGGCGCTTTTTGAGAACTGCACTTTCTCCGGCAGCGGCTTCGGCAGAGAGGGCAAGAAGCCTTTGAATCATGCCATCGCTTGGCGCGGTTCCTGGGGAAACGATGGTATTTTGGCTTTTGTGAACTGCGTATTTGAAAACAATGGGAACGCGGGGTTCATGGAAAGTGAGTGGGAAACGGAGGGGAGCTACGCGCTGCAAAACTGCACATTTTCTAACAACCGCTGGGGCGAGGCGACCTGTCCCGCGACGCCCACCTCCTCCACCGTCCTGGTCAACGGCGAGAAGACCGCCGTTGACGCCTACAGCATCAACGGGAACAACTACTTCAAGCTCCGCGACATCGGACAGACCTTCGATTTCGGCATCAACTGGGACGGCGGGAGCCGTACTATCACCATCGATACCTCCGTCCCCTACACCGCAGAATAACGCCGTAAGGCATTTCATTCACACATTGCCCTGCTGGCGGGAGCGGAACGGATCGTTCCGCTCCCGGCTTTTTTGCACGGTTTCTATTGTGAAATCAGGGGTATTATGCTACAATGGGCTTACTGCACATCAGGAGGTATACAAAAGCTATGAAACTCGGCATCGTGGGTTTATGCCTATTTCATTTATTCGCTTAAATTCTTATGAAATGTCACAAAGCCTGAAAGTTCAAGGGCTGCGAGACTTGGCCGCTTCATGTACTCTCATGTTTCAATATGAACTGTCACGCAAAAATGTGGCGGAAATGTGGCGGGCATTTCGCCTCAGAAGGAACCCTGCAACAAAATCTATGGCAAACATAAAACACCGGGTATTCCAATATGGATACCCGGTGTTTTATGTTCAATTCACGGTAATATGCTCTCCAGATCTTTAAGGGTCAACCCTGTAGCTGCTGCCACTTGCTCACGGGGCATATCCATAGATAGAAGATTTTTTGCGATTGTAAATGCACTCTGGCGTCTTCCCCTATCCTCGGCGGTAGCCAAATCAGACTGTAGATCAGTCTGGAACTTCCTGCGGCTACGATAGATAGCCCGCTCTCGCTCGTTCTTGCTAATATTCATTAAAAGATCCCCGGCCACTTGAAGCACCTCCTCCGATTCAATGACCTTGTTTACGATCTCCCGATGTTCCAGGTCCGGAGCGTACTGGAGGAACACCGACCACTTATCCAAGTCCGTCATGTCACAGACGGGCTTCTTCACCACTTCGCTCAGTTTGGATAGCTCAACGAACGTCAAGCTGATGGCATCCGACAGCAATTCCCCTGTAGTATCATGCCGCAGAGAGAAAGAGTTCATATAGTCCTGCGTATTGGGGAAAATCGTGTAGGAACAAAATGTGATCTGATACGACCGGGCCAGCCGGTCATACCGCCGTAGTCCCTTCGCTGGCTGAGAGGAATGGAGATCTGTCAGGTAGTATACGCTCTTGCCTTTCAGATTCCTATGCTGGCCGTCCAAGTCCTCAATCATGTGGCTGGCCTGCATTTCAAGATTGATTTGAGAGCCATCATCAATCTTGCAGTTGACATCGAACCGCTCCGCCTTTTCCTCTGTGTCTCCCGGAGCTAACTCGTTTGGAAGGAGAACCACGTCTATGACAGTACGGCCAATGATACTTGAGATCAGGTTCATTAAGCCCTGCTTGGCTTCCGGCGAGGTCAAGATCAATTTGAATACCCGGTCATCGGACGGCGGTAATATATCCGCCCCCATCGGCAACAATCCCATAGATCAATACCTCCCCCAAGTTCATCCTTGATATTAGTATAGCACACCTCCAACAACATTTCCACTGAAATTTTTGATATGAGTCTACGGGAATCCCCATGCCGACCTGGCATGGGGATTTCTAAATGGTTTCAATAAGGCAGTCAAGAATAGCTTCAATCTTATGCTGCTTCTCCAAGTCCAGCTCTCCCAGCTTCTCCGCCAGAGGTGTCCACCGGATGGGCGTATCCACCGTAACGTAGGCTGACAGGATGGCATCAGCTCCGGTTCCAAGAGCATTGCAGATGTCAATCAAGGTAGGCAGAGCAGGCATCAGCAACCCGCGCTCAATCCGTGAGATCGAATTGGAGGCCACATCCGTTATCTCCGCAAGCTGCTCCTGGGTCATGCCTCTCTCCTTGCGTATGCGCTGTATAGCCTGTCCACCCTGCTTGAAGTCCACCGCTATCCCTCCTACGTCAATGTTTTACCCATATTATGAGCGAACTAGACGTGTTAATTCCAGAACGCTATGGACAAAACTATACGTATAGGGTATAATAAGGTGTAACTCTTTGCGGAGGCGTTCCCCTATGCTGGATAGCTGCTGTGCCTTCACAGGTCATCGGCCACACAAGCTGCCGTGGCGGTACATCGAAGCTGATAGCCGTTGCTTGGCTCTGAAAGCAGCATTAGCGGGGCAGATCACACGGCTAGTCGATGCTGGGGTGACGGACTTCTACAGTGGTGGAGCTGACGGGGTAGACTGCTGGGCAGCGATGATCGTCCTGGAACTGAGAAAAAAGAATCCTGCACTGAAGCTCCACCTGGTTCTGCCCCATGAGGGACAGGAGAGCAAATGGAGTGACCCAGCACAGGAACGGTATCGCTCAATATTGAAGCAGGCTGATTCTGTAGAGTATGTCAGCCGTGCGTATTACAAAGGCTGCATGATTGACCGGAACCATCGGCTGGTAGAAGCCGCCGGGGTACTGCTGGCTGTCTACAATGGTGAGCGGCGTGGTGGTACTGCGGCTACTGTCCGATACGCTCGGAGGCTAGGCAGAGATACCATCATCTTTAACCCAATCACGCTTGAAGTCACCGAGGA
The DNA here is from genome assembly GCA_009774055.1 of Clostridiales bacterium. Classification (GTDB taxonomy): domain Bacteria; phylum Bacillota; class Clostridia; order Oscillospirales; family Oscillospiraceae; genus Pelethomonas. The sequence goes on along the minus strand of VSNB01000050.1, from coordinate 534 downwards.
TCAAGTCGGATGAGCGGAAGTCATAAGTATATATTCTTTCAGTGCATGAGCACCGTATGCCTCTCATGGGTTGTGCAAACTGCACAATGAAATCCATAATATATAATTGAACGAGTTTTTGTGCATGTTCCCTACAAACTTCCTTTGCAGGGCTTTACAACCCCCGCCTCATGCACTACAATACGGGTTCATATGGAGGTTGCAGATATGAATGTTGACAAGAGTAGTACCATCAGCGAAGGTAGGTTCTCGCCGGAGGACTTTAGAATCCAGCTCACCGATCCCATGCTTTACGATAGGCTGCACACACTCTCCGCCGAATACTCGTTATCGGTAGAGATGTTGGTCAACGTAGCAGTGAAGCGGCTGGTGGAAGATGTTGACTTTGTGAGAAGCCTACGCACTGGAAAGGTCGAAGGAGCGTAGTCCCCTACGCCCCTTCCGTATCATCAAAGTATGTCAACGCCAATTTGAAATTGTAAGAAAACGCCGAAGAAATTTTGTAGTTTTTCGGCGGCAAGGGGGGGCAACAAA